>NZ_JAFEJT020000057.1 GCF_018555435.2 Bifidobacterium amazonense | reverse complement strand
GGAATCGCGCTGCGCGCGATGCTGTATTGTTAGCGGCCTTACGGCCGCGAGCTCCCCCACCCGGCTTCGCCGGGAGCCCCCTCAGTGAGGGGGCCGAGGCTCCGCCAGCTTTGCAGGCGATGAGCGAGCCGACATGCGAACCAGCACAACGCGGGGCGATGTTTGACCATAATTGCAGGGCACCAAGGCTGCCGCCATCTACTTCAAGATGCTGGCGGTAGCCTCGGCTCCCTCACTGAGGGAGCTGTCGAGCGCAGCTCGACTGAGGGAGCTCCGCGGCCGTCAGGCCGCCGATAAACAGCATCGCGCGCAGCGCGATTCCAAGATCACGCGCGATCACGCGGACACTCCGCCAACCAGCGAGCGAAGTGAGTCGATTGATGCGTGTGGCCGCAAGGCGCACCGAGGGAAGCTGTGCTCAGCACAGCGACCGAGGAGCAACGCGGCGGACACTCCATCAATCGGCGAGCGAGAACTGGCTGTTGTAGAGGTCGGCGTAGAAGCCGCCGGCCGCGAGGAGCTCGTCGTGGGTGCCGCGCTCGATCACGTCGCCGTGGTTCATGACCAAGATCATGTCGGCATCGCGAATGGTCGAAAGCCGATGCGCGATCACGAACGAGGTGCGCCCGACGGTGAGCGCGTCCATCGCCTTCTGAATAAGCTCCTCGGTACGCGTATCCACCGACGACGTCGCCTCGTCCAGGATCAGGATCGGCGCGTCCTGCACCATCGCGCGAGCAATGGTGAGCAGCTGCTTCTGACCCGCGGACAGCGACGAGTTCTCGTCGAGCACCGTGTCGTAGCCGTTCGGCAGCGACTGGATGTAATGGTCGAGTCCGACCGCACGGCACGCCTCGCGGATCTGAGCATCCGTCACGCCCGGCTTCGAGTACGCGATGTTCTCGCGCACGGTGCCACGGAACACCCACGTGTCCTGCAGGACCATGGAGAACTGGTCGTGCACGTTCCAGCGCGGCACGGACTTCGTGTCCACGCCGTCGATGGTGATGCGCCCACCGGCGATCTCATAGAACCGCATGAGCAGGTTGACCATCGTGGTCTTGCCCGCGCCGGTCGGACCGACGATCGCGACCTTCTGTCCGGCCTTGACGGTCGCGCTGAAGTCGTTGATGATCGGCTTGCCGGCCTCGTATTCGAACTTCACGTGATCGAACTCGACGTCGCCGCGCACCGGCACCGCACGTCCGGCGGTGTCGCGACCGAGCAGCGCCGGCTTGCCGGACTCGTCGGCCATCTCCGGCTCCTCGAGGAAGCCGAACACGCGCTCGGACGCGGCCGCGCACCGCTGCAGGTTCTGGAACGCCTGCGCGAACTGCGACAACGGCTGCGTGAACAAGCGGATGTACATCATGAACGCCACGATCACGCCGAATTCGATCTGCCCGTCCATCGCGAGCGCCGCGCCGACGACGCACACGACCACGTAGCCGAAGTTGCCGACGAAGTTCATGAGCGGCATCATCAGGCCGGACAGGAACTGCGACTTCCAGCCGGAGTCGTACAGGTCGGCGTTGTAGCGTTCGAAGCGGCGGATCGAGTCGGCCTCGCCGTTGTACGCCTTGACGATCAGGTGGCCGGCGTACATCTCCTCGACGTGTCCGTTGACGTCGCCGAGCGCGGCCTGCTGGCGTGCGAAGTACTTCTGCGAGATCTTCATGATCACGCCCATGAGCACCACGCCGAGCAGGCTGGAGCCGATCGCGCACAGCGCCATGATCCAGTTGTTCCAGAACATCATGACGAGCGCGCCGACGAACAGCGTCACGGACGTGATGAGCGAGCCGAGCGACTGGCCGAGCGTCTGCCCGATCGCGTCGACGTCGTTGGTGATGCGCGACAGTACGTCGCCGTAGCTGACCTTGTCGAAGTAGCTGAGCGGCAGCTTGTTGATCTTCACGCTGATCGACTCGCGCAGTTCCTGTGCGGTGCGTTGCGTGACGTTCGCCATCAGCCAGCTCTGCAGGTAGCTGAGCAGCGCGTAGCCGACGTACAGCGCGACGAGCAGCCAGCCGATGCTCGCGACGGCGTCGATGTCGACCGCGCCGACGACCGGCTTGCCGTTGACGACCGCGGGCAGGCCCTTGGCGATCTCGTTGGTCATGTCCTTGAGTTTGTCCGGTCCGATGATCTGGCAGACCGTGCCGGCCGCGCCGAGGACGAGCGCGATGACGATGACGGGGATGTATTTGCGGCAGTATCGGACGAGCTTGCCCATGGTCTTGCCGAAATCCTGCGGCTTTTCCACGGGGCCGCCGCCCGCCGGGCCGTGCCCGCGTCCCATCGGACGATTCATTGGTCCTGGCATGATTAAGTCCTTTCTACGCGAGGCTCACGCGGTGAGTTCCGTCTTGCTGAGCTGGGATTCGGCGATCTGCCGGTAGACGTCGCAGGTTTCGAGCAGCTCCTGGTGCGTGCCCTGGCCGACGACCTTGCCGTCGTCGAGCACGACGATCCGGTCGGCGTTCATGATCGTGCCGATGCGCTGCGCGACGATCAGCTTGGTCGAATCCTTGGCTTCGCGGGCGAGCGCGTCGCGCACTTCGCGGTCGGTCTTGAAATCGAGCGCGCTGAACGAGTCGTCGAAGATCAGGATCTCCGGATGCCGGTAGACGGCGCGCGCGATCGACAGTCGCTGCTTCTGGCCGCCGGACACGTTCGATCCGCCCTGCGCGATGGCCGCGTCGAAGCCGCCGTCCATGCGGCTGACGAATTCGGTCGCCTGCGCGACGTCGGCCGCGGCGTGCACGCGGCGACGTTCGTCGTCGGTCAGCCTGCCGTCGTTCGCCGCGTCCTGCGCGAGCTGCGCGGCCTCGCGCCGGCGTCCGGCGGCGGTCGACGTGTCCGCAAGCTCGACGTTCGCCGCGCCGCCCGCCGCGCCGGACTCCCCCGGCCGGTCGCCGTAGCTGATGTTGCTGGTGACCGTGCCCTTGAACAGCACGGACTTCTGCGGCACGTAGCCGATCTTGTCGCGCAGCGTCGTCAGGTCGTAGTCGCGCACGTCCACGCCGTCGACGAGCACCTGCCCGGCGGACACGTCGTACAGTCGCGGCACGAGATTGATCAGACTCGACTTGCCGGAGCCGGTCGCGCCGATGAACGCGACGGTCTGGCCGCGGCCGGCCTCGAACGAGATGTGTTCGAGGATCGGCTCGCGCGAGTCGGGGTACGTGAAACTCACGTCGCGGAATTCGACGGTGCCGGTCTTGCCGTCGCCGATGCGCGCCACGTCGGCCGCCGTGTCGCGGCCGTCCTTGACAAGCGGATCGGTGTCGAGCACTTCGAGCACGCGCTGCGCGGAGACGTCGGCGCGCGGCCAGAGCACGAACACCATGCTCATAAGCAGGAAGCTCATGATGACCTGCACCGAGTAGCTGGAGAAGACGACCATGTTCGAGAACACGGTGAGCTTGTCGGTCGCCTCGGCCGCGTCGATCAGGTATGCGCCGATCCAGTAGACGGCGAGCATGAGGCCGTTCATCACGGTGTTCATGAGCGGCATCATCACGGCCATCGTGCGGTTGGTGAACAGCTGCGTGTCGGTGAGCTCCTTGTTGGCCTTGGTGAACTTGGCTTCCTGATAGTCCTCGGCGTTGTAGGCGCGCACGACGCGCAGGCCGGTCAGGTTCTCGCGCGCGACCAGGTTGATGTTGTCGGTGAGCTGCTGCATCGCCTTGAACTTCGGCATGACGAGCGTCATGAGGATCGCGATGGCGGCGAGCAGAATGACAACCGCGACGGCGGTGGCGGCGGTCCATTCGAAGCCGTCGCCGGCGATCTTCATGATCGCCCAGACGGCCATGATCGGCGACTTGACGATGAGCTGCAGGCCCATGGTGATAAACATCTGGATCTGCGTGATGTCGTTGGTGGAGCGTGTGATGAGGCTGGCGGTCGAGAAGCGGCTCATTTCGGCCGGGCCGAACGATTCGACCTTGCGGAACTCGAGCGAGCGCAGCCGCTGGCCGAAGCTGGCGGCGACGCGCGCGGCGATGTAGCCGGTCACGATCGCGCAGGCGACCGAGCCGAGCGAGACGAGCAGCATCTTGCCGCCGGCGATCCAGATGTCGCTCATCTCGCTGCCCGGCGTTTCGACGAGCGTGGTGATGTCGGACATGTAGTCGGGCAGTTCGAGATCGAACCAGATCTGTCCGACGATGGTCACCAGGGCGATGAGCATCTGGCCTATCTCCGCTTTGGAGAGGTATTTCATGATGCGAAGCATTGGGGTCCCCCTGTGTTTGGTTGTTGGGTTGGTTGGTCTTATTTGGTCTATTTGGTCGATGAGTTAGTTTCTAGTCTTAAATTACTTACAGTGTAAGATATTACACATGATTCTGCGTGTTACCTGAGAATTCGGTCACCACGTTTCCGGAGAGTCCGGCCGCCCCGCCACCGCGTGGCGGTTTTCTCTCACCGCCGCCCTCTCAGCGAGCGTTTTCTGCCATTCAGGATATTGCGCGACAGAAAACACTCACTGACGATATGCCAGCGAGCGATTTCTGCCACAGAGAATGGGCGCTGCGGGCTATTCCTCGTTTTTGGCAGCCTCGAAGGCCTTGCGGACCTCGTCGGGGGTGGGACGCGGCTTGCCGGGACGGCAGATCGACATGTACGTCACGAATTCGCGCGTCAGCTCGACGAACTCGCGCGTGCGGCGCTCGCCCATCTGCGAAAAGATCCAGCAGACCGCATCGCGGGCCTCCTGCATGTCACGACGCCCGCGTTCACGTCCCGCATCGGTCAGGTTCACACGCACCACGCGGCGATCATCGGGGTCGACTTCGCGCGTGATCAGGCCTTTTTTCTCCATCGAGGACAACAAGGTCGACACGCGGCCCGACGTCGCGTTGATCGCGACGGCCAGCTGCGACGGCGTCATCGTGCCGCGATGGGCGAGCTGCCGGATCGCGAACGCCTCGCCCTGGCCGCCGCGCGTCAGCTCGCGCTGCATGTCCGAACGATGGCACCATGCGTGACGCCACAGCTCGTCGACTGCCTCCTGCTCAAATCCCACGGCACGCTCCTTTCGCAACGGTTTGGCTCGATCCTTGCGCAAGTCCGCGTCGGCCACAACGGCCCAGACACCAAGCGCCAAGCGCCAAGCGCCAAGCGCCAGCGGCCGCCATGCATCCACGGCAATCCTCACGGCTCGACTCAGCCTCTTGCACACATCGACCATCATAATATCTCACAGTATAAACAATTCATCACTGTAAGATATTCGGCGTTTCGCCGCACGCAAGGCAATGCCTCGCCGTCGATGCGTTCCACGTCGACGGGAGCATATTCCCATACCCGTAAGGCACAGATCCGCAGAAACTCCGACGGCGCACTCTCGCAACCGCGAGGCCGCGACCCTCTGTTTGTTTGCGCGCATGGGGAAACAGCGTCAGCAAATCTCCATCAGTCCCAAAACAGCGCCGTCGACGGCTCATGCCGCATGACGATACCGGACAACGCGATCACGACGACGAAGACCCAGCCCCTCGGCCAATGTGGACGATCGTACCAAACTTGACTTGAACAGACTCAAGTAAATTATCCAGTTTCTCATGTTTGCGTTAACGCCACGCCGGAACGAATGTGATACGCACCACAGTAACGGTTGTATCATTAGAGATGTTGATCATATAGCGATACATTGGATAGTGACGTTGGCAAAGCAGTTAGCGCCGGCGGCGACGCCTCAAAGGAAGGCCCAGAGAAGGGGAACATCATGAACACGATAGGAGTACCGATACGTAGTCTGTGCAGCATAGCCGGATGCGGACACGAAGCCGAAGAGTACGGCATGTGCAGCGAGCATTTCACCTCCGCACTGGTACACGGGGCATTCCAGTACCACCACACCGGCGCACGTCCGCTGCATCACTGACGCGGTCTTTTCTTATTCGACGGCGGTTGCCCCGCGCGGAAGCAATGGTCTTTCACGCGGGCGACCGCCGTCGTGCGCATGCGGGCCGGATGCCCCCTCTTCGTACTCTTCTACCCCTACCGCCATATTCATGTACCGTCCATACCCACAACCTTTGTCTGGCAAGCCCGGCAAGCACTCCCGGCAGCGCCCGACAGCGCCCGCTAGCCGAGGACGGCGAGCTCCTCGGGAGTGAGACGAAGGTTGATTGCAGCAAAAGAATCGTTGATCTCATGCGGATTGCGAGCGCTGGGGATCGCGAAAAGGCGATCGTATCGGGTCAGCTCCCACGCGAGCACGACGCGCTGGTAGGAGACGCCGCGGGCCGCCGCCACCTTGCGGAACGGATCGTAGGCCGCCTGATCGAACGGGTCGAGGAAGCCGCCGAGCGGTGACCAGCAGACAAAATCGAGGCCGAGTTCGGCGCAGTGCGCCATCGTATGCTCCGGATCGGGATGCGACGGGGAGAACTGGTTCTGCACGGCGATCAGCCCGTCGCCAAGGATCGCGCGGGCCACGTCGATCTGCGCGTTGTCCACGCGGGAGATGCCGGCGTACCGGATCACGCCCTCGTCCAGCAGCGTTCTGAGCGCACCCATCTGATCCTCGTACGGCACGGCCGGATCAGGACCGTGCGAATACAGCAGATCAAGCGCATCCACGCCGAGCCGCATCGCCGACTCCTTCGCGTCGCGGATCATCGTCTCCGGACGCGAATCGGCCATCCAGCCGTACCGGCTGCCGGCCGCCTGCAGACGTTGCCGGGTAACGTCATCGTGGACTACGTCATCACGGGATATATCATCGGCCGAACCGGGACCAGAGACGGCATCGGACGCTCCCACGGCGACAGCAGCATCGTGGGAATCGTCGGTGGAACGTCCCGCTACCCGCGGCGAACCGTCCGGAACGTCAGTAGCGGCCGCATCCGTATCGATCGTGCGACGATAGCCGGTCTTCGTCGCGACGAGCACCTCGTCGCGCGGGCCATCCCAGCTGGCGAGCGCGTCGCGGACCAGCGTCTCGCCGTAACCGAGGTCGGCCGGGATACCGGTGCCGTCCGTACCCGGCGCGGTCGGCAGATAGTACGACCATGCGGTGTCGAGGTAGCGCACGCCCGCGTCGAGCGCGGCGTGGATCGTGCCGATCGCCGTCTCCCGATCGGGGCGCCCCTCGATGGCGAGCGCCATCGTGCCCATGCCGAGTCGGGGAATATGATGCCCCGCGAAATCAGTGCCATGCTGCAATGCCGTCATAGCGTCCATCATTCCGGCAGGCCCTGACTCCCCGGGCATATTCCGATGCCGTGTCGCCGGCACTCCGTGCCACCGACCCTCCGCCCCCACCACGCCACCTGCGTCCATGTCGCCTGTCACACCCCGGGGCATATGATGGACGTGCAACCGAACGGGAGCCCGGATGGGCTGAGAGGAAGTCGCGAGCTTCGACCGTCAACTTGATGCGGGTAATGCCGCCGTAAGGAAACGGGTTGTTTCGCCGCAACAGCGCGGCGGTTCGCGTATCACTCCAAGCTCATTCGCCCATGACCGTTTGCCCTGCCTGATTGCGCGCGGCATTCGCGTGGTCCGCCGGCGCTCGGACTCGTCACCGAGATGCGGCGCGGATCGCCGGACAGCGCGTGCGTGATGCCGCCGACATTGCGCCGCCGACGTCACCTCGATCAGCGGGCGCATGGGATTCCGGTTCGTTGCGTCAACGACAACTGAAACCGCACAACTGAACAACAACAGAACAACAACTAGTGGTACTTGCAAAAGGGTCATGAAGGGGCGCACCACCTTACAGGGTACGGCTGCTTCAGCGACCCTTTTTTGAATCCGGCGATGCCGGGGAAGGGGAACCGATGATCGTCAACGGCCAGGAGGAGACGCTCGACGAGCCGATCAGCGTCGCCGATTTTCTCGAACGCAGGGGGCTCCGGGCGGCGCGCGTCGCCGTCGAGCTGAACGGTGCGATCGTGCCGCGGGCCAAGCGCGCGGAAACGATGCTCAAGGGCACTGACACGTTGGAGATCGTCACGTTCGTGCAGGGCGGCTGATCGACTCTTTTCCCGGCGCCCCTGGTCAGGGAGCCGTAGAGCGTAGCGAAACTGAGCGGCAGGCAGATGCCGTAACGCATACGCTTCCGGCTATCCCTCAGTCACTTCGCGACGACTCCCTGACAAGAGATCGTCAGTCCAGATCCGACAGATCACCAACACGCAATCAAACGCACCAAACGCACTACAAAGGAGTAATCATGACCACGAACGAGCCCACGCTCGACGAACTCGTCGGCACCGCCACGAACACCGCGCTGCTGCCGGAACCGGACGCCCACGCCTACGATGCGATCGCCACCGGCGACGCCGATCCGCTCATCCTTGGCGGACACAAATTCACCAGCCGCTTCATCCTCGGCTCGGGCCGCTACGATCTCAACCTCATCAAGGCCACGATCGAGAACGCGGGCACGCAGATCGTCACGATGGCGCTGCGCCGCTGCCGCACCACCGAAAACAACCTGCTCGACTACATTCCCAAGGGCATCACGATGCTGCCAAACACGTCGGGCGCGCGCAACGCGGAGGAGGCGGTGCGCATCGCGCGGCTCGCCCGCGAAGTGTGCGAAACCGATTTCGTGAAGGTCGAGATCGAGCATGAGACGAAGTATCTGCTGCCGGACAACGCGGAGACGATCCGCGCGACCGAGATGCTCGCAAAGGAAGGGTTCGTGGTGATGCCGTACATGTTCCCGGATCCGATCGCGGCGCGTCAGCTTGAGGAGGCGGGCGCGGCGTGCGTGATGCCGCTCGGCTCGCTGATCGGCTCGAACAAGGGTCTGCGGATGCGCGATTTCATCGAGGTGATCATCGCGAACGCGCATGTGCCGGTCATCATCGACGCGGGCATCGGCCGGCCGAGCCAAGCCGCCGAGGCGATGGAGATGGGCGCGGACGCGGTGATGGCGTACACGGCGATCGCGTCCGCCGGCAACATCCCGGTCATGGCCCGCGCGTTCAAGCATGCGATCGAGGCCGGCCGCGAGGCGTACCTGGCCGGGCTCGGCACCGTGACCGAGGGCCACGCCGTCCCGTCCAGCCCGACGAACGCGGCCGACTACCTCTCCCCCAGCAAGTAGCGCAGACATAGGGCCGATTCACACCCCTTTACCGTCCCTATGTCTGCGGCGTTCCCCCGGTTCCGCAGACATAGGGACGTTTTCGTCATTCATAGCGACCCTATGTCTGCGGCATCACGGGCAGAAAGTCCCGAAACCAGGCAGCTACCGCCCGAGCGCCTCCTTGAGGTCGCGCGACTCGAACCGTTCGTGCAGCAAACAGTAGCCGCCGAACACGGCCAGCCAGATCAGGCCCGCGATGGCGGATCCGCGCGTGTCGTCGGCCAGGAACAGCGTGCAGTAGACGAACACGAAGAACACGATCGCGATCGTGTTGGTCACGCGCCACGCCGGCATCACGAATCCGTCCGGGATGAAGTCGGCCGAGCGGCGGTACCGCCGGTGCGCGATCATCGTGAGCGTGTAGATGAAGATGATAACCGCAGAAGATGCGGACGCGAACAGCACGAACGCGCCGGAGACGCCCGGCAGCGCGTTGATGACCGGCGACAGCAGGATCAACGCGGCGGACACGAGGATCGCACGCGCCGGCACCTGACGGTTCGACACGACGCCGATCTTCTGGAACGTCGGCGATTCGGACTCGATCGCCAGCTGGTACAGGTGGCGTCCGGCCGAGTACAGCAGCGAGTTGAGCGCGGACGACGCGGCGGTGATCACCACGAAGAACACGAGCGCGGCCGCCCACTTGAGTCCCGCGTACTGGAACACCATGATGAACGGCGAGGCGAACGAACCGTCCGCGTTCGGCTTGAACGTGGTCCACGGCACGATCGCCATGATCGCAAGCAGAGCGCCCACGTAGAAGATGAGCACGCGCACGATGATCTCGTTGACGGCCTTGGGCAGCACCTTGCGCGGGTTCTGCGTTTCGGAGACGGTCACGCCGACGAACTCGATCATCTCATACGCGTAGAAGACCATCTGGAAGCTCATGAGGAACGCAAGCCAGCCGTTGGGCGCGATGGAGAAGTTATTCGTGATGTTGTCAATGCCCGCGTGGCCGGCCGGCGACGCGGCGTCCTGGCCGGTGATCTGCACGGCGTCGTAGTGGTAGCCGATCACGACCATGACGACCGCGGTGGCGATCATCGCGCAGATCAGCGTGATCTTGATCATCGAGAACCAGAACTCCGCCTCGCCGAACGCCTTGACGGCGATGAGGTTGATGGTGACGAGCGCGGCGAGGAAGCACAGTTCGATCAGCCATTTCCAGTGCGACAGGTCCATGCCGAACGTGTCGAAGAACGTGATGAAGTACGTGGAGACGGCCGTGATCTCGCTCATGCCGATGAGCACGAGCACGATCCAGTACGACCAGCCGGCGAACTTGCCCCACCCGTTGCCGAGATAGCGGCGGATGAAGTTGATGAACGTGTGCTGGCTCGGGTCGCGGTACATGAGCTCGCCGATCGCGCGCATCAGCAGGAACATGATGACGCCGACGGCGATGTACACGAAGACGATGCTCGGTCCGGTCAGCGCGATCGACTTGCCGGAGCCGAGGAACAGGCCCGTGCCGATCGTGCCGCCGATGGCGATGAACTGGACGTGGCGGTTGTTCAGGCCGCGCGCCATCTGATTGTGTTCGTCGAGGCTTTCGACTGAGGACAGGGTGCCGCCCTGCGGATCGTGTTGGCTGTTGCTCATGTACCACCTGCTCTTTCGGAAAATACAGGTTCACACTGTATCATCGCGCACGTTACCAAAAACGACCCGGTTCAACGGTTGCGCGTAACGATATCGTGCGTATTTCAGCCAAAAGTTCAATTCATTGAACTTTTGCGGTAGTGCGCGGCTCAATCACACGCGCAACGGCGGCACCCGCCGCCTCACTCCACCGACTTGAGCGAAACGGCCGGATCGATGCGGTCGAGCACCGGGTTGGTGAACAGCTGCACGAGCAGCGCGAAGACCATGGTCACGGCGGCGGCGATCGCGTAGCTTTGCCAGCGCACGCTCACCTCGAAGTAGATGCCCGGCATGGCCAGCGCCGCCGTGAGCAGTCCGCCGACCCAGCGCCCGACCGGAAGCCCCACGATCACGCCGATCACGGTGAGGATCAGCATTTCGCGGTTCACATACCGGTGCACCTCGCGGTCGAAGAAGCCAAGCACCTTAAGCGTGGCCATTTCGCGCACGCGCTCCGACACGTTCGTGTTCGCGAGCGTGAACAGCACCACGAGCGCCAGTCCGCCGGCCAACGCCACGATCAGCGCCACCACCGCACCCATCAGGTCGAAGCTGAAGCTGCGCTGCAGATCGGCCGTGCTCGACACGCTCAGCACGTCGGGATCCTTGCCGAGCCGCTCCGCGTAGGCGATCTGGTCGTCGTCGGAGCCGTCGTAGCGCGCGTAGATCGTGTTCATCCGCACGCCGTCGACCACGGTCGCCGCCGGGTCAAGCCCGTTCGCGTCGTCGCCCGCACCGGCCGCGTCATCCGATTCGGAGCCGCTCGAGCCGGCACCATCAGAGCCGGAGCCGCTCGAGCTGTCGCTGTCCGAACCAGCATCGTCCGAACCAGTACCATCCGTAGCGGAACCGTCCGCCGTGCCGCCGAAGAACCGCGCGTAATCGCCGGCCAGCACATACACGTCCGAGCCGATCACCGACCGGCTCACGGCCACGACGCGCACCTGCTTGCGCTGCGCGGCATCGTTCTTGAGCGTGATCAGGTCGCCGGACCGCACGCCGAGCGCGTTCGCCGCGCTCTGCGACACGATCACGCCGTCCTCGCGACCGTTCTTGGACGAACCGACATCAATCGCGGCGCCGTCGTCAGCCGACCGCAGATCGACGATCCGACGTATTGCCGAACCGTCCGGCACGGTCACGATCTGCACGGTCTCCGTCTCGTCCATCCCGGTCGTGATCTCGCCGTTCTCGACCCGCGCCAGCGCAAACGAACCGGAGGAACCGGAATCGCCAGCCGCACCGGAAGCACCGGACTCGTCAGAAGCACCAGACTCCCCGGAAACACCGGCCCCATCACCGGAATCATCGATCGCGCCATCGTCACGCAACCGGTCGAACGTCGTCGCAAGCCGATCGTGATCGGTGACGACCATGAGATCGTACCGGTACACGTCCTGATATTGCGTGACCGGCAGCGCGTCGACCGTGTCGCTGATCGCCAGGCCGCACACGATGAGCGCGGTGCAGCCGGCCACGCCGCCGACCGTCATGACCAGCCGCGACTTGAACCGCACGAGATTGCGCACGGTGACCTTGTTGAGGAACTTCATGCGCCGCCACAACGGCCCGATCCGTTCCAGCAGCACGCGCGAGCCGGCCCGCGGCGCCTTCGGCCGCATGAGTTCGGCCGGCGTGAGCCGCAGTTCGCCCGCACACGCGACCGCCGTGGCCGCGACGATGCCGACCACGAACAGCGCGATGCCGGCCGACCCGTACAGCCAGTCGTATTCGAACCGCACGCCGGGCACGGTGTACAGTCCCTGCAGCACGACGAGCAGGAACGCCGGAATGCCGATGAATCCGGCGATCAGTCCCAGCCCGCCGCCGATCAGGCAGGCGAGCGCGGCGAACAGCACGTAGCGCGCGCCGATCGCGACCGGCCCGTAGCCGAGGCCGACGTACGTGCCGATCAGGCCGCGCTCCTCCTCGACCATGCGCGTCATCGTGGTCAGGCTCATGAGCACGGCGACGAGCAGGAAGACGACGGGGAATGCGCGGCCGATCGATTCGATCGAGCTCAGGTCCGACTTGAGCGCGCTGAATCCGCCGACCGCGGAGCGCGTCTGCACGTACCAGCGCGCTTCGGCGATGTTGTCGACGCGCTGCTGCTGGAGGTCGAATTCGTCGCTGGCCTGCTGCTTGTTCCGGTCGAGTTCCTGTTGCGCGGCGGTGAGTTTTTTCTCGCTGTCGGCGAGCTTCGACTCCGCGGTTTTGAGCTTTTTGCGGCCGGCTTCGAGCTTCTTGCGGCCGTCCTTGAGTTCGGTTTCCTGCTTGTCGAGTTCCTTGGACTGTTCGTCGAGCTTGGCGGCGTTCTCGTCGAGCCGGCGGCGCTGCTGGGTGAGTTTGGCACCGGAGTCGGCGGCCTTGCGCTCCTGCGAGGCGAGTTGTTCGTTCTGCCGGTCGAGTTCGGCCTGCGCGGTGGCGATGGTCGTGTTCAGCGTGGACGTGAGTTGGTCGCGCTGCTGCACGAGCTGCTTGCGTTGCGCGGTGAGTGAGGTGCGTTGTGCGTCGAGTTGGCCGGCGAGCGCGTTGATGGCGGCCGCGTCCGGCTGCGATTGAGGCGCGTCGATGCCGAGCGCGGCGAGCTGCTTGCGGACGTTCGTCCACTGGTCGTTGGCCCGGGATTGGCTGGCGTCCGTGCCGGCGGATGTCCGGGCCGCGTCGGTCCGGCCGGAAGAGCTGGACGTGCCGGATGCGGCGGACGGGTCGGGCGCACCGCGATGTCCGGACGCGGCGCCCCCGGCCGCGCCCGTATCGTCGCCGGCCCCGACCCCGTTGCCAGCCGGCAGCGAGGCGAGTGCGGCCTTGGCCTTGCCGATCGCGTCCAGTGTGCCGTCGATCGTGGCGATGCCCTGCTTGGCCTGCGCGATGCCGTCGTCGATCGGCTTGCGCTTGTCGTTCAGCTTGTTCTGCGCCGCGGTCAGCTGGGCTCGCGCCGACTTGAGCTGCGCGTTGCCGGCGTCAAGCTTGGCCTGCGCCTCATCAAGCTGCGCGCGACCGTCGTCGATGGTCTTGCGCGCGTCCTTGATCTGCTTGCGTGCGTCCTTGATCTGCTGCTCGCCGTCCTTGATCTTGGCTTCGTTCTCGTCGAGCTTGCCGCGGTTGGTCTCCAACTCGTTGCGGCCTTTGAGCAGTTCGGCGGAGCTCTTGTCGAGCTTGGCCTGCGCCTCGTCGAACCGTTTGGCGGCCTTGGCCTTGGCGTCGTCGAGCTTGGCCTGGGCCGCGTCGACGAGCTGCTGGCGTCGGGCCTGCTGCCGGCTGGTCTGCACCTTGTTTTCGATGCGTTCGGCGACTTCGCGGATCATGTCGTCGTAGTCGCCGCCGAACGAGCTTTCATCCGCCGCGCCTGTGACGGTGATGCTGATGGCGGTGTAGATGTCGCCGGTCACGCCGTCGGACGGCGCGAAGAACGTGTAGTCGGAGGCGATGCTCTGGCGGAACGCCTTGCTGCCGATGCCGTCGGGATTGCTGACGTCCTTGGGATCGAGGACTTCGCCGACGATCGTCAGTTCGGTCGGGAAGCGCGGGGATTGTTCGTCGGTGGCGTTATCGGCGGCGCCGTTGACGGGATCCGTCTTGGTCTGCGACGTGTCCGCGACGGCGGTCGTGCCGGACTTGCCGTTCGTGCCGGCCGTGCCGGCGGACGACGTATCGGATGAATCGGACGAACTGCCGTCGGTCGTGCCGTCCGTGCCGGACGCATCCGTCGCATCCGTCGCGTCGGTCGGCGTGACGGTCAGGTTGTCGCCGATCTTCAGGCCGCTGTCCATCAGGAACTTCTTCGTGACCGCGATCTCTCCGGACTTGGCCGGCATGCGGCCGTCCTGCAGATACGGCCGGTCGAGCCCGGCCGTGCCGATTTCGGTGATCGTCACGGTTTTGGCCGTGCCGTCCACCTCGGTTTCCACGCTCTGGCTGCGCTCGGGTTGCACCGTGGCGACGCCTTCGATCGACTTGAGCGCGGCCACGTCGTCGTCGGTCAGACCGAGCGTGGACAGCACCTGAATGTCGTGCAATCCCTGCGCATCGTAGAAACGGTCGGCGGCGAGGAACATGTCGCGGCAACCGGCGTAGATGCCGGTCAATACGGCCACGCCGAGGAGCGAGATCACGGCGATCGACACAAACCGCTTCCATCCGCGCAGCCAGCAGCGCAACGTGTCCTTCGCAAACGCGGCGGACACTCCCGGACCGGACGGGCCGGCCGACACGGGACCGCCGACTCCGTCCGCCGAATCGGTGTCGGCCGCAGCGGCACGCTCGGTCACGTCGTCGGACACGGACGCCAGCTCATCCTCGTACGCCGCGTCATACGCGGCATCATACGCAGCGTCGTACGCGCCGCCACCCGCGGCCTCGCCCACGGCCTTGCCCGCGCCGCTCACCGTATGCGTCTCCGCCACGCCGACACCGTCCACGGCGTACCGCGGCCGGTCGCCGCCCCTGTCATACCGCTGTTTTCGTACCATCGCAGCACCTACCATTCGATGTCGGCGATCGGCGTGGGCGCGGGGTTCACGCTTTCGCTCGTCACCTTGCCGGAGCGGAAGCGGATCACCTTGTGCGCCATCGGGGCGAGCGCGGAGTTGTGCGTGATGATCATGACCGTCATGCCCTCCTCGTGGCAGATGGTCTGCAGCAGCTGCAAAACCTCCTTGCCGGTCTCGTAGTCGAGCGCGCCGGTCGGCTCGTCGCACAGCAGCAGCTTCGGCTTCTTCGCGATCGCACGCGCGATCGACACGCGCTGCTGCTCGCCGCCGGAAAGCTGCGCGGGGAAATTGTTCAGGCGCTCGCCGAGACCGACCTTGCGCAGCGTCTCGGCCGGGTCGAAATGATCCGGGCAGATCTGGCTGGCGAGTTCCACATTCTCCAGCGCGGTCAGATTCGGCACGAGATTATAGAACTGGAAGACGAAGCCGATGTCGGCGCGACGGTAGGCGATCAGGTCGCGTTTGCGCAGATCGGTGATGTCGCGGCCGCCGACGATCACGCGGCCGGACGTGGCCGTGTCCATGCCGCCGAGAATGTTGAGCGCCGTGGTCTTGCCCGCGCCGGACTGGCCGAGGATCACGGTCAGCTCGCCCTCGTCCGCGGTGAAGCTCGCCCCGTCGAGCGCGCGGATCACCGTTTCGCCGGCCGGGTATTCCTTGGTCACCTCGTCGAACTCGATATACGCCATCGTGCACCCCTTCGTCCGGCGACGTCGCGTTTGTCGCCTTTGTTCCCGTGTCTCGCCACGTCGCGCCGCGTCGTGTCGCGTTTCACCACGTCGCGTTTCACCACGTCGCGTCACGTCGCGTCACGTCGCGTCACATCATGTTTCGCCACGTCGCGCCGCGTCACGTCACGTCGCATACCGCCGCACCGCAGCCGCATCTTCTCGTCGCTGTGCGCCGACGCTGTACCCTCTCATTCTCCCACAATCGCGGTCATAATCGCGGCCGCGTCCGCTGCATTCGTGACCGGGAGCGTGACCGGGAGCGATTCATGCAATCACCGATCATGCAAAAAACGTTGGAAAAATCAAGCCTCTTGCCGGAGGCCCCATCGGCCGGGACCGTTTCCGGTCACGAGCCGTGTCACCGGACGACCACCAAACGATCACCGGACGACCACCAAAAGACCACCAAAAGACCGCATGCGATGGGACGCAATGGCGTCTCGGAACATGAACGGCCTTACAATACCTTCGTTCACAGGGTACGCATGCAACGCCGCGTCGAACGCCGGACCGCATGCGGGAATCAGAGAGATTGGAGATCCTATGGTCGACAAGACCGCCGCGCCGGCACGCAAACCGCGCGAAACCGACGACGTGCCGGTGCCGGCGACGCTGCGCAAATCGTTGAAGAACCGTCATATCCAGCTCATCGCGCTCGGCGGCGCGATCGGCACGGGTCTGTTCTACGGCTCGAGCGAGTCGATCAGCCTCGCCGGCCCGTCGATCCTGCTGGCGTATCTGGTCGGCGGCCTCGCGATCTTCATGATCGTGCGCGCGCTGAGCGAGATGTCGGTCGAGGATCCGAAGGCCGGCGCGTTCAGCTACTACGCGACCCGCTACTGGTCGAAGCGCGCGGGCTTCGTCTCCGGCTGGAACTACTGGTTCAACTACATCCTCGTGTCGATGGTCGAGCTGTCGGTCGTGGGCAGCTTCGTCAACTACTGGTTCCCGAACATCCCGCAGTGGGTGTCCGCGGCCGTGTTCCTCGTGGTCATCGCCGCCGCGAACCTGCTCGGCGTGAGCAAGTTCGGCGAATTCGAGTTCTGGTTCGCGATCATCAAGATCGTAGCCGTGGTCGCGATGATCCTCGGCGGTCTCGCGGTGCTCGTCGCGGGGCTTCCGACCGATTCGGGTATCAAGGCGAGTTTCGCGAACTGGTTCGCGATCGACGGCGGCTTCTTCCCGCACGGGCTCATGCAGCGCACGGCCGACGGCCAGTGGACTGGCCTGCTGATGGCCCTGTGCGTGGTCATGTTCAGCTTCGGCGGCACCGAGCTGATCGGCATCACCGCGGGCGAGACCGAAAACCCGCGCACCACGATCCCGAAGGCCACGAACGGCATCATCTGGCGTATCCTCGTGTTCTACATCGGCGCGCTCGGCGTGATCATGGCCGTGGTCCCGTGGAACACGATCGACGGCAAATCCAGCCCGTTCGTGCAGATCTTCGACTCGGTGGGCGTGCACGCGGCCGCCGGCATCCTCAACTTCGTGTGCCTGACCGCCGTGATGAGCGTCTACAACTCCGGCCTGTACGCGAACTCGCGCATGCTGTACTCGCTCGCCAAGCAGGGCAACGCACCCGCATATCTGGGCAAGCTGAACTCGCACGGCGTGCCGGTGGCGGGCGTGATCACGTCCGCGATCATCACCGCGCTGGCCGTGGTCGTCGTGTTCCTGTGGCCAGCGTTCGCGTTCAACTACCTCATGTCGATCGCGACGATCGCAGGCGTGATCAACTGGTCGATGATCATGGTCACGGAAATGCACTTCCGCAAGGTCGTCGCGGCGGGCGACGGCCCGGCCGAACTCGCGGGACTGCACGGCGACGAGGCGCTCGGCAAGATCCAGTTCAAGCTGCCGCTCGCGCGCGTGATGCCGTACATCGTGCTTGCGTTCCTCGCGCTCGTGGTGGTGCTCATGTGCTTCTCGCCGAGCTACCGCATCGCCGTGGTGGCCGGTGTGATCTGGCTGGCGATCCTGTTGGTCGCCTACCAGCTCACCCAGGCGCGTCGGTAGCGTTGAAGCTCCGGCTGTTCCATCGCTGCTTTGACGACGCCGACGACGCCCAAAGCAGCGATGGGATCGCATAGGCGGCATCGCTCTACAAGATTGGCTTGTTTTGGGATGTATCTTGCAGTTCTAGGTCACTCTGCCAAGTATGACACCGGAACAGGCAATGATGCACAAGGCGGGAAGCCCGGAATTCCAGGCTTCCCGCCTTTTGCGTCGCGTCGGATGTCGGTCTCGTACTCCGTCGGATGACCTAGAACTGCAAGATGCGTTCCACAACAAGCCAGACAGCCCCGTCGTGATGCTCCTGTCGCCGGCAGCGAACAGCGGCAAGACGCCGATTCCAAGAAAACCGTCGATTTAGACGAAGTTGAGCAGGATCAGCCATACGACGAATAAACGAATCAAGCCGACCAATCATCGGATTACATGGCAATTACATGGCAGAAGTTCCGAAGCTTTTGTCTGATGCCGGACGGCATCCTCCAAGACACTGTATGGGTGCAGCACGGATGCCATCCCGTCAGATCATTCGCCAACAATCGAAGCACCATACATGACGACACGCCGGGATCGGACCGTTTTTCCACATACCCCGATTCAGGTAGCGTCCAACCGGCAAAATCCCTACCGTGATGCCATGGACACGACAATACATAGATTACGCGGCAGGGATCAGTTTCTCACCGAACAACAACTGTCCCGCATTCATGAGAGCGAGCTCGCTCGGTTTGAGGAGCTAGCGGAACGTATGCCCGTTCCCGTGGTGGCGAGTCATACATCGGCTCTTAAACTGCTGGGGGTCGAACTGCCGGAACGATACCTCGGCCCATTCGCTCCGGACTCATTACACATTGTGGTGGGAAGCCCAAAGGCTCTGCGTAAGGTCGACGGAGTGACCATGCACGTGAACAACGCCCGACTGGTGGAAGAGCACTCAGCCCCTTGCGGCGGAGATTTCGGCATGGTAACCGCTGAACTGGCTCTGATGCAGATGGCGGAAACGCTCGACATGCTGGAACTTGTGGTGCTGGGGGACTGCATGATGCGCCGAGGAGTGCAAAAACAGACGACCAAACGCCAACTGGCGTTGACGATGAACCAGGCCGGGACGTTCCGAGGAAAACGGAAACTTATGAGGGCCATTCCTCTGATGAGGGAGAATACGGATTCCTCATATGAGACAAGGACGAGGTTGCTTCTCGCATGCCGCGGATTGGGCTCCGCCGACGTCAATGCGGAGGTCTCCTCGGATCGGGCGACTCCTTGGCATGTCGATATGGCGTATCCGGAATTGATGGTGGCGATCGAGTATGATGGCCTCTTCCACATGACGGATGTAATCCAGCAGGAGCAAGACAAACAGAAGCGAGGGCATCTCAGGAGCCGTTCCTGGGAGATGTTCGAAATCACCAAGATGCGACTGGCCACTCCAGAGGCACGGGACGCCGTGGCCGATGATGTCGCACACGCATTCGGAAGGGCGCTCGACATGCCTATTCGTCCGCTGCCGTGTATTCCCATAAGGCAGTTGGCCGATCGGCGAAGCCGATATCGGGCTGCAGGCCTGGAACTGCCACAGCTTGAGCGTTTCTTCATCAATCCACCGGAATGAACACAGCCGGCACTCTTTGCCGGACCTAATGTGACGGGTGTAACCACCCGGTCACTTCGTGATGGCCCGCCGGTAGGGGAAAAATCAACAAGGGCATGCCAGGTAAGCCCGACAACATGCTGGCGGCGTTCCTCGCAGCACCGGGATGCAGGAATGCAAGGAAGGTCTTGTCCCAAATCGGCCTGCCGCGAAGCGTATCTTGCAGTTCTAGGTCATCCGACGGAGTACGAGCCCGACATCCGACGCGACGCAAAAGGCGGGAAGCCCGGAATTCCGGGCTTCCCGCCTTGTACATCATCGCCTGCGCTGGCTTCATACCCGGCAGAATGACCTAGAACTGCAAGATACGCTCCGCAACAAGCCGATCCAGTCGGCACAGCGCCCCTGTTCGGAGCCTCCCGTCAGCGGCGCGGCCGGCACGGCCAACCGAAATACGGCAAAACACCTTGGCCAATACACATGACCACAGAAGACTTCCTGCCACGTT
>NZ_JAFEJT020000056.1 GCF_018555435.2 Bifidobacterium amazonense | reverse complement strand
GTTCATCAGGCGCTTTTTGGTTGTTGTTTTTCTTGGTCGTTAAACATCCTACCCAGAAAGCGCTTTTCTCTTACTCCCTCAACGACTCAACAACGAACCCACACCCACGAAAACAGCAATAGCGCCTCATTTTGTTCCTTTGAATGTGTGTGTCCTTCTGGTTGTATGAAGTCCCGACCAGGGTTGAGGACCTGGAAAGATTGCAGCATATTGGGGCGAATCGCTTCCAATATCTTTCGTATTCCTTGCTCAAGCGCTGTGCTCTGCGTCTTGTCAAGAGCGTCAATCATCGACAGCAAGGAATCAGGGTATTGCTGCGGATACGGCATCTTCGCAAGAGCCTGCCGCAGCTCCCTGATTTGCGGAGTAATGATCTGCGAGGCTAGCTGATGAGCCGACTGAACACCTTGCCGTATACGCTCATCCACCGCATCGGTAAGCTCATGCAGCAGTCCTTCGCCATCGCCTGCAGCGAAACCGTTGCGCTTCGCATATGGGGCAAGCAATTCTTCCAGATATGACCGATTGAGATTGTCGTACATTTCGATGCTGCAATTCAGGAACATGTTCTGCACCAGCGAGAGATCCGTGTTCTCAGCTACGAGGTCAGTAACGGTTTGTTCGAAAGTCGTCACCGGCAGCCCCTCGCGCATGGTCAGCGACTCAGCCGGATAATCTTTCAGTCGGATCATGATGTCTATCCGTTGCGTTTGTTTCCTTACCGGAGTACCAAAGCAGTAAGGTTCCGGAACAAAATCACCGACTCCCAGAAGCCATGCGGCGGTATGCGAACACACCACAGCGTCAGGCCGGAAATCCTGAAGCCGCTTCTCCGCAGTTTTCTCGGGATACAGCGACAGCCACGCGGCATGCAGTGATTCGAACCGTTCAGATGGTGCGGAAGTGTTACGGTACACGCCTTTGCATAGCCGCTCCAGCTTGCCTGCCGACTCCAGCCGGGACATGACAGACCGCGCGACTCCCAGCTGCTGCGCTTGCGCAGTGGTGACCAACCCCCATTGCGTTGCCATCAGCGGGGCCAGCCGTTGAAGAACGGAATATCTACTCATGCTTGGATTGTATATTAAATAATATACAATCCAAGATTGTTTAATATCCAACGACCTAGGACTGACGATCGCTGGGCACGTCGGTATGACGTTCGTCAAGCGTTCGCCGTCCACGGCATGCTCTCCATTACCAACGAGGAGCTGTACAAGGCCGCCGAAAGCGCGAGACACACAAAGGGCGTGGCCGAGATGCCGGGGCCGCCGACGGCGTATCCACCCAGCGAGGTACCCACGACGATGCCGATGTTGCCGAAGGAGATGAACATGCCGTTCGCGAAATCCGGATACTCCGGTATCGAGGTCGAGGTTACGTACTGCTGCACGTTGTCGCCGAAGCCGTACAGCGCGCCCCATACGACACCATCGCACCGAAAACGATCGACTGAATCGCCGAACCGTTCAGCACCGCGTACAACGCACAGACGATCAGGGGAAACACCATCAGCATCCTCGCGGATGCGCTTGACAGGAGACGCCCGGCAAGATGGTCGCCGATCAGGCCGGCGGCGCCGAAGCCAAGCAGCAGCGCCGATTGCGTTTCGCCCTGGATGCCACCAACTTCGGTGATATACTCTGCCGCGTACGCGTAGGTGGAGAAGATCGCGGCCTGCACGCCCACGATGATCAGCAGGGAAACGATAGGCAGGGACCTTACCAGCGCGGAGACTTGCTCCAGGTATCCCCTAGCCCGCTGTGCGGGCAAGGCGGGGAACAGGCCGGCTTGGGCGGCTTCGATGCCAAAACGGGTCGCGACGTCAGGAAGGATGCCGATGATGCCGGTTTCCGTGCAGAGTATGCCGAAAGATGCTAAACACAAGCACGGGAATGATACGGGACAAGGGCCATGGCTCAGATCGTTGCAATTGTGTGGATGGTTGTGCCATGGGATTGCGCGTTGCCAATCGTTGATGGTCGTGGATTGGTCATGCCGATGGAAAACGGATCCGTAGCGGACCTCATCTCCACCAGCAGTAAGTAATACGCGGCCGTCACACGACGATCCAATGCAGTTCGCGCACACAACGGCATGCTCTCCATCACCGACGAGGAGCTGGACAAGGCCGTCGCCGACTACACGGCGCTGCTGAGCAGCAGGCCCAATCCTTCGGTCGAATGAAACGGCGGGGTGCCGCATCACTGCGATGCGGCACCCCGCCGTTGTTCGTTGTCGTCGGCATCGGCTCCGCTCCGGACAGAGCCAGCTTCGCTACCACGCGAATGGCTCGTAGCAGATGTCCTCGGCGCTGACGCCGGCCTTGCGCAGGACGCGTCGCACGGTGCGGGTCATACCGGTCGGACCGGCGATGAGGTAGACGGCGTCCGGTGTGACGGCCGATCGCAGCTCCTCCGCGGTGAACCGGCCCACCTTGAGCGTAAGCAGACTGCCGGTGCGTTGGCTCCACGATTCAAGCTCGTCGCGACACAGCAGTCCGTTCTCATCATGCGCACAGTACATGACCCGCACCGGTCGGCGCCCGTCGCCGAAACGGAAGATGATCGGCAGCAGGGGCGTGACGCCGATGCCGCCCGCGAATACGACGATCGGCCGGTCTCCCCCATGCTCGTCGAGGAATCGGCGATAGCGGCCGAACGGCGGCAGCATGTCCACGTCCGTGCCGGCGGCCGCCACGGTCGGCAGGCGGCGCGTGAAGTCGCCGTCGCCTCGGATCAGGAACACGGCCTCATCCTCGCCGTTGGGCATGTTGGCCATCGAGAACGGATGGTATTCCTTCATGCCATTGACGCGCGGGAACCGCAGGAACGCGAAGTCGCCCTCCTCCCAGCCGTGGCTGATGCCGGGCACGCGCACGGTCAGCCTGCACACGTTCGGCGCGGCCAGCGTGCAGGAGATGACCCGGCCGTGCAGCGCGCCGAACCGTTCATGCCACCGGCTGTACGCGTACCATGCCAGCACCGCGATGGTCGCCGCATCGGTCAGCACGATGAACGGCGTGACCGTGACGATGTAGCGGATCGCATGGAAATGCAAGCACACCAGCACCACGGCGATGAGGATGATCCGGTGCAGCCACACGTTGATCTCGTGGCGGAACACGCGTTCGAGCTGCCGTTTCAGCCATCCGATCGGCGGGATCAGGTCGGCGATCCACCGGGCCATGAAGATCACCGCCAGCACCACCACGGCGAGCAATAGCCAGAACGCGAGGTTCCCGTACATTTTCGCCGGGCCGAACGCGGGCAGATCGGCGCGGTGGAACGCCGCCAGTATCAAGGCCAGCATGCCGAGCACGCCATGCATCATATAGATGTTCGGCAGACCGATCAGCCGATCGAGCCAGCGCGGACGGCAGCTCAGATACACGGCTTCCAACATCCACACATACGCGATGACGCCCAACGCGATCGGCGTCATGAACGCCGTACGGTAGACGGGCCGGATGAACGCCGCCATCGTCGCGACGAACGGCGCGGGAACCACGGCGAGCGCGACGATCCACGCCGCCGCGAGCCGCGCGGGAATGAGGTTGCCTGATCGTGTCATCAATGGAACCTTTCTTTGGGAATGGATGCCGGGATTGATGCTGATTCCGATTTCAGCCTAAGCCGGTCAGATCAGCCTGTTGTCACGCAGCCACGCGGTTACGTCGTCGGCGGAATCGGCCGCGCTCGAGCCGTTCACCTGCAACGGGTCGAGTATCGTCACGTCCGGTTCTCGTTCGGTCAGGGAGTCGACGAACCGGTCGCAGGAGGAGCCGCCGGACGTGCAGAACGGCGCGACGGTCTTGCCGGCGAGGTCGTAGTCGTCGAGGAACGTGCGGATGATCATCGGTTCCTCATACCACCAGATCGGCGTGCCCAGATAGATGACGTCGTAGTCGTCGAGGTTGTCGATGGTGTCGGCGATGGCCGGCCGGGCGTCGTCCTGCTTCTCCTGCTGCGCGACCTCCAGCAGCGTGTCGTAGTCGTCGCTGTACGGCGTGGCCGGTTCGATGCGGAACTCGTCCGCGCCGGTCTGCTGCGCGATGATGTCGGCCACGGTCTTCGTGTTGCCGGTCTGGGAGAAGTAGGCGATAAGCGCCTTGCCGTCGGCGGCCGGCCGTGTCGCGGAATCCGACTGCCGGCTACTGGATTCCTTGCCGGAACCGGACGTGGTGCCGGTCGCGGACGGGCCGGATGTCGTGCCACCGCAGCCGGCGAGCGCGGCGATCAGACCCAAGGACAGGATCGCGGTCAGGGTTTTTCTCGTGATGGGTCTCCTTGCTGTGCTGAAAGAGCGGGGATCGCTATCCATTGAACGAGGATTCGTCGCCTTGTTCCAATGTTTTGCGGGCACGGCACCCCATGCCCGGAACGTATGGAACGGATGAGAGACAGGGTTATTCGGAATGAGGTGATTACGGTTCCTGCCGTAATCGCGTGGCGGTTCTGGACGGCACTAGTGGTGTCGCGGCCGTCCGCTTCCTTGTATTCCGGATAATCGCCGTCGCCATGCCCGCTTGCGCTGTGGCGTGGAAGGAGGCCGGCCCCTTGCCGGTCCCTGACGTTTGATCGTGTGGTACGGCACCCGAGTGCCGTGTTCTTGTCAGTTTCGGACGTTTACGCGTGGGACGTCCTTTGGGTGGGGTGATCGGATTGCCCTTGTGTCCCAGGTAGCGGCGTCCCCGGTCGGCGATGTTGACCGCGGACCCATAGTCGCGTTGGATGGTGCGCCCGCAGCCGGGGCATTGGTATTCACGTTTCCTGCCGAGGTTCTTGACGCGCGTGTGGCACCATGGGCACGTGTCGGATGTGTGCGCGGGGTTGACCTGGACGACGCGGCGCCCGTTCCGGTTCGCGACGTGGTCGAGCTTGGCGAGCTGGCTGCCGTGGCGGAATTCGTAACGGCCGGACGCGTCGAACGCGTCCAGTTTCTCGACCGCGATCAGTTCGCCGGGCTTCGCGTGACTGATGATGTCGTGCGCGTACCGCCAATCCAACAGTTCCTTGATCCGGTACATCTTGTCCCGTAATGTGATCGACTGCGAGTACAGACGCTCCCATTTCGGATACGCAGCGACCTGAATAGGATCGTCCGGATCCGAGGGGCGCTGCCAGGGCATGAGGTTCTTGAGCGCCGTAAGGCAACGCTGGTATTCGACGTACAGGCGTTCCAACACTATCTGCTGGCGTTGGGTGTCCACACCCACGATAAGCTCGCGGCTCACATGCCCGTTGTAGGCGAGGCGCACGCCGCTGATGCCGCCATGCCAGTCCGCGTTGAAATCGAAGCCGACCACGTGCGGCGTCTTCGACACGTCCGGTTTCACCGGTCTTCGTTCGAACACGACCAGGTCGAACACGATCCGACCATCATTGGTACGTCGCATGGTCGGACGGGACACGCGGATCATGTCCGGATACCGTCGGCGCATGTTCGGAAAAACAAGGGTCACGTCCACGAAACGGTCCGCGACCGCCATACGACGATAGGTAACCGTCTCACGGTCGAAGTCGATCTCGCCTTGACGGCAGGAATTGTTGTTCGACTGGTCATAAGGGAACCGCGTATGCACCACGGTGGGGATAATGGGATGCCCGCCATGGTTGACGACATTGGCAAACAACTGAGGGTCGACCTGCCTGCCGAGCAGATCGGACACGTCCTTGCAGGTCGCCTTATCCCAACCGAGCTTGTCCAATGCGGTGGCGACGCGTTCGCGCGCCTGCCAGGCGAGCACGAGACGAGCCGTCTCGCATTGGTTGACCCGGTTCTGATGCGACAGGTTCCGAAACAAGGCCGGCAGAGAGACCAAACACACGTTTTTGCGCGCCCACTCGTTGCCAAACCCCTCGCCCTTGGCCGATAGTCCCGTGTTCAACCGGATCATCATGTTCTGGCAGTGGCGCGCACGATCCAGATGATTCCAGAACAGGGCCTCCACGTCCATGGGGGCCAGTTCCACGCCAGTCATCGTGTCCGTGACACGGATCGGCTCCAACGCGGGCACGCCGCACGCGACCTCACTCGCCTTCATCCCGATCCGCCTTCCCATCCAGGCGGGCTTCCGCTTTTTTCAACAGCAACCGTTGATGCTCGACGGAACGCAGCTTGTAAAACCGGCCCGCAAACGAGGCCAACAGGCTCATGAAATCATCCATGAGCTCATCCGTCA
Source organism: Bifidobacterium amazonense (assembly GCF_018555435.2). Taxonomy (GTDB): domain Bacteria; phylum Actinomycetota; class Actinomycetes; order Actinomycetales; family Bifidobacteriaceae; genus Bifidobacterium; species Bifidobacterium amazonense. Next base: position 14,907 of record NZ_JAFEJT020000056.1, on the reverse strand, counting down.
TGCCCTTCTCGCGCTCTCCGTCCAACACGACCAGCTTCACGCCCAGATACCCAAGATGCCGCTCCAAATAGGAGGAGCCGAACCGGGACAGGCGATCACGCGCGGTGACCGCGACCCGGTCGAACATGTGGTTCTCGGCATCATCCAACAAGCGGGCCAGGCCCTTGCGCCGCTCGTTCAACCCGGATGCACGATCCCGATACACGTTCACGGGCTCCCCGTACGCGGCAGTCAGTCGTTCGACCTGCGTGTTCATGCGCACAGTGTTTCCCTCGCTGTCACGCACGTAGAACACGAGCTTGCCCTCCGGCAACGGGGTTCCCTGCTTCTCGGCCATATACCGGTCGATCTCATGCGGATCATACACCTTCTGCCCACCGGGAGTCAGCTCATAACGAATAGAACCGGAAGCGACGATCAGCTTGAACGCGGCCACCGACAAATGCAAACGCTCAGCCGCCTCCGCACGACGAAGATACTTAACCATCACGAACACCCCCCTTACAAGACATAATTATAGCAACTAACCCAAATATCCACAAATAAGACAACAGCAGAACAGGCTGACCACATGACCGTCCTTTCATCGCTTGGCGTACGTGGATGTTCCCTTGTACGAACGTCCACGCGGATCGTTAACCGCCGATGCTAGGAAGTTCGAGCGCTCGAAGTCAACGCGGATGGAACGCCGCGGATGATGTCGGCGATCATGCGAAGCGCGGGCGGCGCACGGTCATCCATATGCCGAGCGCCATCACCACCACGCCCAACGCGATGCCGAACAGGGCGGAGCTGACGGTCGCGTTCGGTGAGTGCTCAGCGAGCAGCAGGACGTTTTGCGTGGTGACCAGCGAGAACAGCGCGTCGGCGAACGACAGGTACTTGACCGACGAGTCGATGGGATCCTTGGTGCGATGGGCGACGACCATACCGCGTATCGCGCCGCCGATCTTCACCGACGTGATCGTGGCGACGGTGATCGCCACGATCATGTTGGTGCGAGGCTGCCGTCCGACGGACAGCATGGCCACGCAGGACATGGCATACGCCAATCCGACCACGAACAGGAACATGCCGGTGCGCCGGTAGACACGCAGTTCACGCTCGCGCCGCTCGTTCGCGTCCGTGATGACGCGGGTACGCACGTGGGTGCGGATCACCGCGGACCGCGCGGCGCACAGGATCGCGTAGTAGACGCCGGTGGCGATGAACAGCAGCGACATGGCCCATACGCCGATCGCGAACTTGACGACCGCGGTCAGCATGCCGATAGTGGCGGAGACCACCGCCGCCATGACCACGCGATCGTTGTTCTCCAACGCCCGCCACTGCAGATACCAGTGCGCCCCCTTGGCCGGCAACGTCCCCTCACGACGCACCAGACTATGGGCGACCCGTTCCGTTACTGGTCGTTTACGCTGCTTCATCACGACTCGTCATCTTGCTTCGCAGCGGGAAGGCGCACGGTGACGGTGGTGCCTTGGCCTTTGGCACTGGTCACGTTGATGAATCCGCAGCTCAATTCGACGGCGCGTTTGACCATCGCCATGCCGAGTCCGTTGCCCTGTACGGCATGCGAGGTGTCGCCCTGATAGAATTTGTCGAACATGTGCGCGATCTCGTCGGGGGTCATGCCGCAGCCGTCGTCGCTGATTGCGACCGATACCGTGCCGCCGCGCGAACGTTGGGTGAGACTCACATGACCGCCGGGCTCGGTGTACTTGAGCGCATTGCCGAGGACGTTGCTCCAGATGAGCGCGACGATGCCGGGATCGGCGTGCACCATCGCCGCGTCTTCGATGTCGCAGTCAAGGTCGACGTTCTTTTCGGTGAACAGGTCGTCCAGCGCGAGGATCTCGTCGGTAAGCTGACGGACGAGGTCATAGTCGCGCGCTTCGGACACGATAGTCTGGCTTTCGAGCTTGTTGAGCCTGAGGATGTCGGTCACCAGCATGTTGAGTCGTTCGGACGCGGAAATGATGGTCCGCGCGCATTTCTCACGCCGGGCCCTGTCCATGTCCACGTCGCGCATCATGGTCGCGTAGTTCGTGATGACGGCCAAGGGGTTGCGGATTTCGTGGCTCACGTTGGAGACGAAATCGTTCTTCATGGTTTCGATGCCGCCCAGTTCGGCGACCATCGTGTTGAAGTCGGCGAACATCTGGTCGGTCGAATCCCAGTCCCGGCCGCCTTCGATGTGCTGGGGCGCCACGTATACGGAAAAATCGCCTTTGGCGACCTTGCCGGCTGCTTCTCCGATCTCCTGCATCGGCCTTTCGATGCGTTCGTGGATCTGCCGGCCGATCACCCATGCGAACGCCACGGCCAGTGCCAGCCAGTAGACCAGGACCGCCACGGCGAGATACCACCGGTCGAATACCGGCAGCAGCCGCGGCAGCCAGACGATCAGGCTCATCTGTCCGGCGGCGGCCAGCAGGAACGTCACGAACGACCACAGTATGATCCCACCGGACAACGGGCCGGAGATCATGCCGTATCGGGCTGGCTGGTCAGGCTGTTTCATATCGTTCATATCGATTCCCTGCTCCTCCGTCGCAAGCTGGCTGGCTCCCCTCCCTGAAGGATCGCGTTCCCGCCTCGGCTTCTCTCGGCTCGCTTCACGGACGACTACGCTCCGGGGGAAAGCCGAAAGCGGTCACTGGTTCGGGACGGCTTTGTAGCCGAGTCCCCTCACGGTCAGAATGCTGAAGTAGGGGCAGCCGGCGAATTTCTGGCGCAGTCGCGTGATGTACACGTCGGTGACGCGCAGGTTGTTGTCCGCATCCTGCCCCCAGAATTCGTCCATGAGCCGGCCGCGCGAGAACACCTGACGCGGGTAGCTCAGCAATTTGTACAGGATGTTGAACTCGCGCACGGTCAGTTCGACCGGTCTGCCGTCCAGCTGGGCGGACATCTCGGTGGCGTTCATCTCGAACCCGCCGACCTTGAGCAGATGGCTTTCCTCGATGCCGGCGCGTCGCAGCAACGCTTCGACGCGCAGCACCAGTTCGTCCAGTTCGATCGGCTTGACCATGTAGTCGTCCACGCCGGTATGGAACCCGTGCCGTTTCGCGGCCATGTCATCCCTGGCGGTCACGAAGATGATCGGCAGATGGTCGTCCATCCGCCGCAGTTTCGCCGCGAACTCGAACCCGTCGATGCCCGGCATCATGATGTCCGAGATCACGAGGTCGATGATTCGGCCATGCATCGCCGCGTACGCCTCGTCGGCCGACAGACACCCGTACACCATGTACCCCGCGTCGCGCAGGTACATGCACATGATGTCGTTGAGTTCCCTCTCGTCCTCGACGACCACGATGGTTGCCATACGTCCCCTCCTGCGCTTCCGGAAGTCCGATGGTTTCAGGTTACTCCCCCGCCCCGCTCGCCTGCGACTCGTCCGCACTCACATCATTCGTCCGCACGTCGCCGCGCATGAGCAGCGAGTTCGCGTGCCTGCATACGTCGTAGTTCATGTCATGAAGATGATCGATCGCCGGCTCGTTGCGCGCCGTCACGATGGAGCGTGCCCGTTTGGCGGCCGGCCATGCGCCGAGCCAGCAGAGGAATCCCGGAATCGCCAGCACGACCATCAACGCCATAAGCCCGCCCAGGTAGGAGAACGTCGCCCCGCCCAGGAACACGCATCCGATCAGTCCGGCGCTCAGGCCGACGATCGACGACGTGCGGGCGGGAGCGTTCTCCAGTCGTTCCAGTTCGCGGATATGCGAGTCGAACTGGCGTTGCAGCCGGGTCAGTCCGGCGCGGTTGGGCAGACTGCGATCGCGTTTGAACCGCAGTTCGCCATGCCCCGATCGTTCCGGTCCATCCGGCACCCAGCCGAAGTTCCGGTAGCCGTCCGCCACCATCGACTCGTATGCCGTTCCCACGTGCGCGATCGTATACTCGTAGCCCACGAAATCCGTGGCGTTGCCCTCATAACGCGATTCCATGTCTCGCTCCTTGTCCCGTTATCCTGCCGGCGGCGTTCACGGCCGCACGCATGGTTGGTTGGTGTTCGGGCACGAGCGTATGGGCGTATGACAACGCCATGTTGAACGAGTGTTAACGATTCATGAAAGCCGTTGACGTCTCCTATTCTTCGTCATCCTGCGAGGCTGTGCGACGAGCTCAGTGGTTGAAGGCCATGACGCCGACGAGCTTGTGCGGCACGTACGGCTCCTCGAGATAGGCGATCTCCTCGTCCGTGAGCTTCAAGGCCACGGCGTCAAGCGCGCTGTACATGGTCTGGCACGCGCAATAGCGTCGCCCATCTTACGATCACGACTGCGGACCTGTCGTCAGGTACGGATCCCGGCCGGCACCAGCACGGTACTCTCTCGGCGTGCATCCGTAGCGTTGCCGGAACCGTTTGGCGAAATAGCTGGCGTCGTTGAACCCGCAGACATGGGCGACGCACGCGACGGAATCGTCGCCGGAAACGAGCATCACCGCGGCCCGGCGCAGACGGTAGGAGATCAGATACTCCCCCGGGCTGACCGCGGCGAGACGCGTGAACAGCCGGAAGCATTCGGTACGGCCGACGCCGGCACTGGCCGCGATGTCGGCCACATCGATGCCGTCGCCGAAATGCCGTTGGATGAACGTCATCATGGTGCGCATGCGCCGTTCACGAAGCAGTTCCGTATCGTCCGGCCGCTCGTCCGGCACCTTGTCGAGTGCCGACAACGTCAGTCGCCACAGTCTTGCCACGTGTTCGACGTATTCCAGCGGTGCGGTCGACTCATGTTTGCCGATTGACGTGACAGCCAGTATTTCGGCGAGTATGTCACGGTCACGGTTCGCGTCGAGTCGCAGGCCGGCGAGCGGCCGGTTCGCGACCGGCAGGACGTGCTGGCTATAGATCGTGCCGGACGGCTGCCCGGTGAAGAACAGCGGCGAGAACGTGACGCAGCTCATGATCGCGCCCGGAGCGGGATTGTCGGCCGAGTGCAGCGTCTCGGAGTTGACGAAGATGCCATCGCCCTGTTCGAGTCGTATCGCGCCGTCGCCGGCGAGATGATAGTCGCATCCGCCGCGCAGCATGATCGCGAATTCAAAGTCGCGATGCCAGTGCACGTTGATCTCATGACCGGCGAGCGTGTCGAAGTAGTCCATGCAGAAGTGGATCGGCAGGGTGGGGTCGTCGTACCGCATGTCCTCCAGATAGTCGGAGTTCACCCGAACCGCGATATTCGCCATACCACCTCACCTCCATGCATTTTCGCATATCGTATCCATCATCATGGAACGATTCTCCTATACTCAGGAATCATCATACCAATATTTCGCCACAATAAACGCCCTCGGGAGGAGTTCGAGGAATTATCATCATAATCAACTACCCCCAGTCAAACGGGGATACGCAACGCCGGGCACCGATCCCGCACACACCGTCACAAGCCGGAGCGAGCATCGACCCGGACCATCAGCCGAAAGGAATCCCATCATGCTGCGCGCAAACTCGGACAACGTCACATTCAAGATCATCGGCAACGTGCTGACCATAGAATCCATACCGGGCAAGGACTTCTTCGTCAACCCGGTGGACGACAGCGTGGTCGCCGACGCGGCCTTCGTCTACCGGCCCGTCGTGGGCGATTTCGTCTGCCGAGCCAAGATCTCGCTCGAGCACAAGGCGAAGTTCGACGGCGGTGCGCTGTTCGCCTATCAAGACGATACGCATTGGGTGAAAGCCTGCTTCGAGCAGGGCGACTACGGGTTCAAGTCGGTCGTCACCGTGGCGACCGACGGCGTTTCGGACGACTGCTACGGCGTCACCGTCCACGGCGATTTCGTCTGGCTGCAGCTCGCCCGCACCGACGACGTGTTCTCGATCCACTACTCCTTCGACGGCATGCAGTGGTTCATGTCGCGCCTGTGTTCCTCCATGTCGTTCGATCGGCTGCTCAAGGTCGGGTTCGAGGCCCAGTCCCCCACCGGAGACGGCGGCACGCGCACGTTCACCGACTTCGAGATCCTCGACCACCGGCTGTCCGATCCGAGGGCCGGACAGTGACTATGCGGACCCCGGACCTGCATCGGTGCACGCGATCCGATTCGGATACATCGGACACGCCATCTATAATGTACGATCGTACACAATATCGTATACGCAGCATCAGCAAAGGAGCGAACGACCATGACCCAGAACACCTACGACGTCACCGCCGATCTCACGCCCGAGGGGCGCGTCGAATGGGATCTCATGGTGGCCGGCGAGGTCTATCAGGACTCGCATCCGGAGATCGAACGCAAGCGAGTGGAAGCCAAGAAGCTGTTCCGCGCCTATAACGCGCTCGACTACGATCAGGAGGCCGAACGCCGCGCGATCATGGAGCAGCTGTTCGCCGCGGTCGGCGACGACGTGTTCATCGAGCCGAACTTCCGCTGCGAGATGGGCCGCAACATCTCGATCGGTTCGCACGCGTACATCAACTTCGACTGCGTGATGCTCGACAACGCGCCGATCACGATCGGCGACTACGTGTGGATCGCGCCGATGGTCGGCCTGTTCGCCACGAACCACGCGCTCGACTTCGAGGAACGCAAGAACGGCGCATGCCAAGCCAAGCCGATCGTCCTTGAAGACGGCGTGTGGCTCGGCGGCCATGTGACGGTGCTCGGCGGCGTGACCATCGGCCGCGGTGCGGTGATCGGCGCGGGGTCGGTCGTCACGCACGACATTCCGGCCGGTATGATCGCCGTGGGCAATCCGGCCCGCGTGCTGCGTCCGATCACCGAAGCGGACAAGACCGGCTTCTGCGAGCGCATCGCCGCCCGCGACGCAGCCCGATGACGACATCACCCGGCGCCCGGGCTTTCCCGACGCGAGCGGATTCGCCGAGCTGCGTATGGTCGACCATCACGTTGCCGGTGACGAGCACGCCCGTTCCTCCCTTCGCCCACTCGCGGTACAGGCGTACATGGGCTTCGGTCGGCGCGCAGTCGCGGCCGGCGAGCGCCTCGTTCATCGCGGACTTGTAGAAGCGGTTCTTCAGCGTCACGCCGCAGGGCAGGGTCAGTGGCTCGGCGAGCGCAGTGGCCTTCTTGTCGTTTGCTATGATTACGGATTTTCAATCGTCTATATTTTTGCAACTGTCTAAAAAATAACACATAGTTGGACAACCGCAAAATCATGGACGATCGATTATGCTGGGCAGTCATGAAGAAGGATCTCAACGCCAAGCTCACGCGCGGCACGCAGCGCACGCTCGACGCGTTCTTCGGAGCGATGACCACGCTGCTGCAAGCCAAGTCGTTCGCCGACATCAGCGTCAACGAACTGTGCGAGGCCGCAGGATACCCGCGCGCCACGTTCTACAACTACTTCGAGGATCGCGACGACCTGCTCAACTACTGTTGGATCGCGTTGGCCGGGCGTACGGATTCCGCCGATCTCGCGTCGGTCGAACCGTCACGGCGCGTGGACGTCGCGCTCGACTCCATGGCCGACCTCCTGGAATCCAATGTGGACGCGCTCCACGCGATCCTCGCGCACAATCCGCCCGAAGGCACGCTGTTCTCCAGCCTGCACACGTTCATCGAACGGCGCGCACGCGAGATCATGCTCGCCTGCATCAAACGAGACCGCTTCGACCTGCCGGCCGAACTGGTCGCCGACCATTACGCGAACACGCTCATGCTCGTGCTCGACTGGGCGTATCTGCGCGGCCACACGCTCGACCGCGAACAACTCCACGCCTACACGCACGCCCTGCTGCACGGCGTGGAATGTTGACGAAGAGACCGACGGCGGGATAGGTCGGTCAGATGCCGGCGAGGTCGAAGAACCGTTCGATGACGGCGTCGTTGAGGAGCCGGCCCTTGCGCGTGGGCACGACGCGGTTGGTTGCGGGGTCGATGACGATGAGACCGTCCTCGACCATCGGACGCAGTTCGGCCGGGTCGATGCGGTGGAACGGCGTGTCCGCACCGTTGGCGTCGGATTCGACGACGGCATGGTTGATGCGGTTCAGGTCAAGTCCTTCGCGCAGCCGTAATCCAAGCATGATGAGTTCCTCAAGATTCTCGCCCGGCGTGATGGTCTCACTGCCGCCCCACGGGACGCGGCTTTCGTTGATGGCGGCGCCCCACAGGCGGGGATGCGCGATGTCCCAGCTGCGCAGGCCGTGCGCGGTATTGGCAGCGGTACGCACGATGGCGTCGTCAGAGGTCCGTCGATCGTCCGCGATCGGAGTAAGTACAGACCCGTCATCATCCGCTGCCGTCGCAGCGACCGCATGGTTGTAGTGCGAATGCGCTCCCGGGCCAAGCCCCGCCCAGTCGACGTTGCGCCAGTAGCCGAGGTTGTGCCGGCTCTCATGGCCCGGCCGCGCCCAGTTGGACACCTCGTACCATTCGAGTCCGGCCGCGGCGAACAGGTCGTCGGCGATCTCGTATTTCGCGGCCTCGTCGTCGTCATCGGGCTTGGGCAGGGTGCCTGCCGCGATCTGACGACCCATCTTGGTGGTCGGCTCGACCGTGAGCGCGTACGCGGAGATGTGGTTCGCGCCGAGATCGACGGCGGTGCGCACGGAGGTGCGCCAGTCGTCGAGGCTCTCCCCCGGCGCGCCGTAGATCAGGTCGACGCTGGAGCGCAGTCCGGCCTTGTTGGCCGCGGCCACGCCTGCGGCCACGTTGGCCGGCGTGTGCGTGCGGTCGAGCGTGCGCAGCACGTGCGGCACGGCGGATTGCATGCCGAACGAGATGCGGGTGAAGCCGCCTTTGGCGAGCCGGTTGATGTAGTACTCGTTGACGGTGTCCGGGTTGGCCTCGGTGGTGATCTCCGCGTTCGGGGCGATGCCCCAGATGCGGCGGATGGCGTCCAGCATGGCCACGAGGTCGTCGGCGGCGAGGATGGTGGGCGTGCCGCCGCCGAAGAACACGGTGTCGGCCGCCGGCTCCTCGATGCCGTGTGCGAGCTGCCAGTCACGCACGAGCTCCATCTCGCGGATCACCATGTTCGCGTAGTTGCCGCGCGACGCGCCCGCGCCGAGGTCGACGGCCGTGTACGTGTTGAAATCGCAGTATCCGCAGCGCCGCATGCAAAATGGCACGTGGACGTAGATTTCATAGGTCATCGCGACTATCACTCCTCATTCAAGCTCTTTACGCGTCGCCTCCGGCCCCGCAATTACGGACTTCGCTATGCGAAGACTCAATCCGACCTTCGCTCACCTATCGGCTCAGCCTTCCGTCTTCTGCGCGGCGCGGATCTTGTCCTTGGTGTCGCGGTCGTTGCCGGCGTCGCCGGTGGACAGGGCGGCGATGAACGCCTCCTGCGGCACCTCGACGTGGCCAAGCATCTTCATGCGCTTCTTGCCGGCCTTCTGCTTTTCGAGCAGCTTGCGCTTGCGGGAAATGTCGCCGCCGTAGCACTTGGCGAGCACGTCCTTCCTGAGCGCGCGGATGTTCTCGCGGGCGATGATGCGCGAGCCGATCGCCGCCTGGATCGGGATCTCGAACTGCTGGCGCGGGATGAGCTCGCGCAGCTTCTTCGTCATCATCACGCCATAGCTGTACGCCTTGTCGCGGTGCACGATCGCGCTGAACGCGTCGACCTTCTCGCCCTGGATGAGGATGTCGACCTTGACCAGATCGGCCGCCTGCTCGCCGTCCTCATGGTAGTCGAGCGACGCGTAGCCCTTGGTGCGCGACTTCAACTGGTCGAAGAAGTCGAACACGATCTCGGCGAGCGGGATGCGGTAGTGCATCTCGACGCGGTCGGCGGAAATGTATTCCATCGTGCCCATGATGCCGCGGTGGTCCTGGCACAGGTCCATGACCGCGCCGATGAACTCCTTCGGCGTGATGATGTCGGCCGCGACCATCGGCTCGACGATCTTCTTGATCTTGCCGTCCGGGAACTCGCTCGGATTGGTCACGTGATGTTCGCTGCCGTCCTCGGCGGTCACGTCGTACGGCACGTTCGGCGCGGTGGAGATCAGGTCGAGACCGAACTCGCGGTCGAGTCGCTCGCAGACGATCTCCATGTGCAGCAGTCCCAGGAAGCCGCAACGGAAGCCGAAACCGAGCGCGACGGACGTCTCCGGCTCGTAGATGAGCGCCGCATCGTTGAGCTTGAGCTTGTCGAGCGCGTCGCGCAGGTCGGGGAACTGGGCGTTGTCGATCGGGAACAGGCCGGCGTAGACCATCGGCTGCGGATCGCGGTAGCCGGGCAGCGGCTCGGTGGCGGGGCGCACGGCGGAGGTAAGCGTGTCGCCGACCTTCGACTGGCTCACGTCCTTCGCACCGGTGATGATATAGCCGACCTCGCCGGCTCCCAGCGCCTTGGTGGGCATCATGTCGGGGCTGATGACGCCGATCTCGATCGGATCGTGCGTCATGCCGATGCCCATCATGTGCACCTTCTCGCGGGCGTGCAGCTCGCCGTCCTCCATACGGATGTAGGTGACGATGCCACGGTACGAGTCGTACACGGAGTCGAAGATGAGCGCGCGGGCCGGGGCCTTCGGATCGCCGTGCGGCGCGGGCACCTCCATGACGATGCGGTCGAGCAGCTCGGCCACGCCTTCGCCGGTCTTGCCGGACACGCGCAGCACGTCGCTCGGCTCGCAGCCGATGAGTCCGGCGATCTCCTCGGCGTGCTTGTCCGGCTCGGCGGAGGGCAGGTCGATCTTGTTGAGCACGGGGATGATGGTCAGGTCGTGGTCGATGGCCATGTACAGGTTCGACAGGGTCTGCGCCTCGATGCCCTGGGTGGCGTCGACGAGCAGCACCGCGCCCTCGCATGCGGCGAGCGCGCGGGAGACCTCGTACGTGAAGTCGACGTGGCCGGGGGTGTCGATCATGCCGAGCGTGTATTCGGTGCCGTCGAACGTCCACGGCACGCGCACGGCCTGCGATTTGATGGTGATGCCGCGCTCCTGCTCGATGTCCATGCGGTCGAGGAAGCGGTCGCGCATCTCGCGTTCGGGCACGATGCCGGACAGCTGGAGGATGCGGTCGGCCACGGTGGACTTGCCGTGGTCGATGTGCGCGATGATGCAGAAGTTGCGGATCAGCGACTGGTCGGTATATCCGGGCTTGTTCTTCGGTTCGATCACCTGATCCGTCTCCTTGTCTCTTCATACGGACTCGTCGCCGTACTGTCGTTGCGTCGTTCCCGCAATCGTGCGACAATCGGTCCTGACTGTCCGGGGCGCAACGGTTTTCACTACCAAGTTCACCAGTTTACCGGGCCCTCTCGGCATTATGTCCGCGACACTCCTAAAAAGTCTCGCGTTTTATCCGCACTGCATGTTATCATGACCGTTTGTATGTCCTTATAGCAAACGTCGTTTGGAGTAAATGTGGCAAACATCAAGTCGCAGAAGAAGCGCGTGCTCACCAATGAGAAGGCGCACATCCGCAACGTGGCCGTCAAGTCGGCCCTGAAGACCGCCGTCCGCGCCACCCGCGAGGCCATCGCCTCCGGTGACAAGGCCGCCGCCGAGGCCGCCTACAAGGTCGCCGCCCAGAAGCTCGACAAGGCCGCCGGCGCTGGCGTGATCCACAAGAACCAGGCCGCGAACCGCAAGTCCGGTCTGGCCGTCGCGATCAACGCCATGTGATCATAGCCTGATCAAGGCAAAGCAAAAGGTCCCGCACGCCGAAAGGCGCGCGGGACCTTTTCATATCGACTCTCCGCATCCGACCGCATCGGGGCGACGAAACGGACGTTCCGCCGCCGGCCGTCACTCGTCCCGGGTCCGACGGTCGTCGTCGGCATGCGGATGGATCACCGGACGCTGCAGATACCGCGACTGGCTCGGTAGGAACACCTCGTGCCGCACCATCGCCCCGGGCATGGTGATGTTGAACTTGACGGACAGCAGTCGCATGACGACGACGAGAACAACGATGGAGACATCCAGTGCGACCTCGGCGTTGAAGTTGAGGACGCGTGCCTGCACGCCCTTGCATACGAACACGGTGAGCACGCTGCCGACGGCGGATGGGATGGCGTACCAGTGCTTGTCTCGGATGAACATGGGTACGTCGTTGAGCAGCATGTCGCGCACCAGTCCGCCGCCCAACGCGGTGATCATGCCGAGGAACACGGACGTCATGCCGGACATGCCGAGAATCATGGCCTTGGACGTGCCGTTGACCGCGAACAGGCCTACGGAGAGTGCGTCGATGGTGAGCATCGACCATTTGAGCTTGTCGACTTCCGGGTGGAAGACGGCCACGGCGAGACCGGAGACGAGCGCGGTGATCACGAATCCCTTGTCGGCGATGCCGACGGGCGGCAGCGAGCCGAGCACGATGTCGCGCACGATGCCGCCGCCCAGCGCGGTCAGCCATGCGGTGATGAGCATGGCGATCAGATCGTAGTTCTTGCGCACCGCGCACAGGCCGCCCATGAGCCCGCAGCAGAAAACCGCCAGATATTCGACCCCCATGAAAAAGGCGTTGCTTTCCAGAGCAAGTTCCATCGAGCCACTCCCCTCACGTCGCGTTCCGGTCGATGCCGCGACATGCGACATCGATGCCGTACCGAGGGTACACCACGGTCTTGTCCCGCGAACCACCCGCCGCCTGTCGGAATGGCGGGATCGGTCGGCTCATCGCCTTCGAATCGTCACTACTGGTTGAGGATCCACGCCACCAGGAGGGCGCCGCCGGCGAGGATATCCAGCACCGCTGCTCCGGCGAAGCCGATGAGCAGGATCGAGACGCCACGATCCTCCTTCACCCATGCACTGGATGGCTCGAACGGATCGTAGTGCACGGTCACGCGGTCGCCCTTATGCAGTTTGCACGGACGCGACCATGTGCCGGATTCGATGCGGTATTCACGGCCGGCGACCGTATAGGAGAACACCGGCGACCATAGCGTGCCGTCGTTGTCGTAGTCTTCGAGCACTTCGCTCACGACGCCGTCGATTTTGGCGGTGCAGCGCGCATGGTGGTCGTCCTTTTCGAAGAACGCCTTGATGCAGGGGATCAGGATGATCAGCCCGACGATGATCGGCGCGAGCGCGGGAATCAGCATGATCGGGTCCCCCAACGATGCGTATCCGTCCGATTCCGCGATCGCTCGGCCGACCGCACGCACCGCGTCGGCCCCTGCGGACACCGTCATCCCGAACATCGCGGCCATCGCGGCCGCACCAGCGCCAACCGTTTCGATCATGCTTCGATTATCCCAGCGTCCGCCGCCCGGCACACAGAACCGAAAGTGAACCGCGCGTGAACTCTTGCGGGAGTGCGAGAGCGCGGGGCACAGGCCCGACGGCGATACGAGCGCACCTCTCCCCCGCTTATGGACACATGCCTGCTATGCGTGGTCCCTTACCATCGCCACCACGTCATGATTGATGGTGCGTATGGTTTCGTCGGCGAGCATCTCATCGCAGGTCATCCATCGGCAATCCTTCGAATCCACATGGAACCGCTCGCTCTTCCACGCCGCCAGCATGTTCAGAATCGTAGCCTTGTACAGCGTGTAGTCGTAGACGCGGTTTTCCCGATGCTCCGTGGAGTACTTCTCATGCGTCTCGTCCACGATACGGGTAAGAGCGAAATCCTCGCGCGGAATGTCGAATCCCGCGGACAGGTAATCCGTCAAGCAGCCGCACGTTTTCTGCTTCATTGTCCGCCGTGGCATGGTTGGGGAAGAAATCGCAGTTCCACCCGGCGTCATAGTAAAGCAGATACCGGCTGCCGTCGTTGATGGCGATGATGCTGCTGTGCTTCTCCGTTCTGTCCATGGTTTTCAACTCTTCATACAATTTGATCGATACACCCAAAAGCGGAAGTCACTAAGGCAATAAGCCACGGAACACGATCCTCAGAGAACCGCAAGTCCTGCAATCGCGCGCGATAATGGTGTGCATGGATACGATCAAGGATGATGGACGGGCGGTGGTGCTGGTCACGGGCGGCACCAGCGGCATCGGCAAGGCGACGGCGGAGATACTCGCCGCGCAGGGCAAACGCGCGATCGCAGTGGGATTGAATGCGGCCGATATCCCGCACACGCAACGGTTCGGTCGCGGCGAGCTCATCACACAGGAGATGGACGTCACCGATCCCAACACCATCCGAACCATCGTGAGCGCACTTCCTCGTCTCGACGCGATCGTGCATTGCGCCGGATTCGGCATCGCCGGTTCCGCGGAATGCACACCGATGGCGCTTGCCCGCAAACAGCTTGACGTGAACTATTTCGGTGTGCTGCAGGTCAACGAGATCGCGCTGCCGTTGCTGCGGCGGACCGCGTCGCGCACGCACCGCCGTGGCCGCGTGATCGTCGTCGGGTCGATCGGCGGCAGAATCGGACTGCCGTTCCAATCGCATTACTCCTCATCCAAGGCTGCGTTGGAGATGTACGTGGAGGCGTTGCGTTTGGAGGGACGACGTCACGGCATCGTCGCCACGATCGTCGAACCGGGCGATCTCGCAACCGGGTTCACCGGTGCGCGCGTGACCGGCGAGCCCGCGGGTTCGCCGTATGCCGAGGAATGTCGGCGGTCGGTCGGCCACATGGCGCACGACGAGCAGACCGGTGCCGGCCCGGACATCGTGGCACAGGTCATCGTGCGCACGCTCGCCAGACGGAATCCGCCGGTGCGTGTGGCCGTGGGGCGCACGTATCAGACGCTCATGCTGCTCAAACGTCTGCTGCCCGACCGCACGGTCGAGTTCATCATGCGTCGCATCTACCTGTGAACCACGATTGTGCCGCGGAGTTTGACGATCGAGAGGCTGATTTCCGGTTTTGCAAGGCTCGGTTTGACGATCGAGAGGCGAGCGCGAGTGGGTATCGGCGTCAAAACGGCCATATTACGGTCGCATGTCGGGCCATACATCCGGTTGTCCGACGAATCATAGCCTCTCGATCGTCAAACCGACCCGTGCAGGAAGATGAATCAGCCTCTCGATCGTCAAACT
>NZ_JAFEJT020000055.1 GCF_018555435.2 Bifidobacterium amazonense | reverse complement strand
GTGCCGCGTGCAGGCCGCGAAGAACGCGATGACGAACGCGCCCGCGAACGAGACCGCGATGGACAGTCCGCTGATGATCAGCGTGTTGGACAGTCGCTGGGAGATCAGTTGGCTGACCGGCACGCCCTGCATGTAGGAGGTGCCCAGGTCGCCGTGCAGCGCGTCGGCCAGCATGCCGACGTACTGCTGGAACGGCGTCCGGTCAAGCCCGTACTGGTGCTTGACGGCTTCGAGCTCGGCCCCGCCGATCGAGCCGTCGGGGATACCACGGGCGTGCAGGATCAGGTCGATCGGGTTCGCGGGCAGCAGGTTGAGGATGATGAAGGTCACCGTGTAGGAGGCCCACAGCACCGCCACGGCCTGCACGATGCGCCCGGCGATGAAGAGAATGTGCTGTTTCATGATGGTCCAATCAGGATGTGCCGTATCGGCCGAGGCGCGCCCCGGCTCAGCTCAGCCAGGTGTCGTACAGGGAGATGAAGGATTCGGCGGTGTAGCGCACGCCGTGCACGTTCTTGGCGAGCGCGAGATCGCCCATGCGCTCGTAGAACGGGATCTGGATGTACTGGTCGGCCAGATACTGCTGGAGCTCCTGGTAGATCTTGGTGCGCTTGGCGTCGTCGCGTTCCGCGATGCCGGCGTCGAACAGCTTGTTCAGCGTGGCCCGCTGCTCGTCGTTCGCGATGTTCCAGCCGCCGCGGTTGCCCTTGTCGTTGCGGATGTCGATCAGGTTCGCGATCGCCACCGGATCGCTGCGCGTGTAGGTCCACAGCATCGACAGGTCGTAGTCGTTGGTCTTTTCCTTGTTCAGCGAATCCGCGTAGGTGCCGATTTCGATCTGCAGGTCGATGCCGACCTGGCGGAACTGGTCGACCAGCAGGTCCTGTCCGGCGTTCTTGTTGTAGTCAAGCCACACCAGGGTCAGCTTCTTGCCGTCCTTGTACCGGTAGCCGTCCTTCTTGTTCAGCGTCCAGCCGGCCTTGTCGAGCAGTTTGCCGGCCTCTTCGGGATCGTATCTGATGGCGTCGGGGGTGGCCTGGAAGCTTGGCGTGGTCGCGCCCAGCACGCCCTTGACCGTCGGATAGTCCTTGCGGAAGATGGTCTGCGCGTACGAGGTGCGGTCGATGGCCAGCGAAACCGCCTTGCGCACGTTGATGTCGTGCAGCGGTCGGTCTTCGGAACGCGTGTTCGGATAGATGTCATAGGAGGTTCCCGGCAGGGCGCGCGTCTCGATGCGCCCGCCGGCGGCCTTGATCTGTTCCGCGTCGTTTTCGAGGATCGGCACGGCGGACGATGCGAGGATGATGTCCGTCTGGCCGCCGACGAAGTTGCCGGTGCGCACCGTGGTCTCCGGAATGTAGGAGACCTCGATGCGGTCGAGATACGCGTCGCCCTGCTGCCTCGTCTCGAACGGGGACGGCGTCGTGTATCCCTTGCGTTTGGTGAAGATGGTCTTGCTGGTGATGTCCCACTGCTTGAGCACGAACGGGCCGGTGCCGTACAGGTTTTCGCCGTGGCAGCGCTGCTGCGGGGTCTGGTCGAGCGAGGCCGGCGCGAGGATGGCCAGCGTGGTCGTGGCCGTGGCCTGCAGGAACGCCGCGTTGAACTTCGAGAAGTGGAACTGCACGGTGTCGTCGTCCACCTTGCTCACGGATTCGAGGCCCTGGATGTAGTTGCCGCCGGCCGTGCCCCAGCCTTCCTTGACCCCCTTGAGGTTGGTTTCGAAGTTCTTGACCACGGCGTCGGCGTTGAACGCCTCCCCATTGGAGAACGTCACGCCGTGCTTCAGATCGAACGTGTACGTCTTGCCATCGTCGCTGAGCTTCCAGCCGGTCGCCAGCCACGGCTTGATCTCGCCGGTCTTCGGGTCTTGGTCGGTCAGCGATTCCGCGAACTGGCGCACCAGCGTGCGCGACGCGGTCCACGACGTCTGGAACGGATCGATGCAGTTGAGGATCTCCGTCGGCTCCGCGATGCGCAGCGTGCCGCCGGACTGCGGCTCGCCCGCCGGCTCCTCGCCGCCGGTGGCGTTCGCGGTGCTGCCGCAGCCGGCGAGCGCCAGCAGGCCGGCGACGGCCAGCGCCGTCAGTCTGCCTCGGTGTGTTCCCCCTCGTGAAACCCCTCGTAAGATACGGTTGTCCCCCATGTCATTCCCCCAATATGTGCCATGCCGATGGAATTCGGCGGTGTGTCTTCGACTGACGCGCATCCCCATGCGCGTCGGCCGTTGACAGTCACTGTACCGGACCGGACGGGTCCACACACCCCCTGCCCTATACGCGTTATCTATATGACGCTATATGTCTCGCCGGATACCACCGTTTGACACCGCCTCGGCGTCCGCCGCCGTCTCTCGAGGCGCTATGCCTCCCGCCGCCCGGCGAGCGCGCGCCCGAGGGTGATCTCGTCGGCGTACTCGAGGTCGGAGCCGACGGGCAGGCCGCTGGCGAGCTTGGTGACCTTGATGCCGAGGGGGCCGAGCAGACGGCTCAGGTACGTGGTGGTCGCTTCGCCTTCGATGTTCGGATCAAGCGCGAGGATGACCTCCTTGACCTCGTCGGTTTTGAGCCTGTCGAGCAGTTTGGGGATGTTGAGGTCGGCGGGGCCGACGTTCGCCATCGGGTTGATCGCGCCGCCGAGCACGTGGTAGAGGCCGCGGTATTCGCGCGTGCGTTCGATGCTCATCACGTCCTTCGGCTCCTCGACCACGCAGATCACGCTGTGGTCGCGCCGCGGGTCGACGCATACCGGACACGGGCTCGTCTCGCACACGTTGCCGCAAATGTCGCAGAAGCGCACCTTCTGCTTGACTTCGGTGATCGCGTCGATGAGCTGCTGCGCCTCCTCATCGGATGCGGACAGCATGTAGAACGCGATGCGCTGTGCGCCCTTCGGCCCGATGCCGGGCAGGCTCGCGAACGCGTCGATAAGGCGCTGGATCGCGCCATCATATGCCAATGCCATGGGTTGCCTCCCTTGTCCCGCATGCCCGCCTGCCGTGAGTTGTACGGGATGCCACGACGTCGCATGTCGCGGCTTCATTATGCCAAACGACCGCAACCGGCGCCTCGTGCTTCGATCAACCGCGCTTCCTGCCCCTATAGGAACATCGCCATATAGATGGGCAGCACTTCCACGCGGTCGCCGATCGTACCGTAATTGCCCGGAGCGAGCTTGATGCCATGCCGCACTCCGTGGTTGTCGATGAGCGAATTCATGGATTTCGCCTTGCGATTCTGCGACGACTTCACCTCCACGGCGGTCGCCATCCCGTTGAATCTGATGAAGAAATCCATCTCCAACGAGTTGTTTTTCTCGTAGTAGTACAACGGCTTGCCGTTCTTGGCGAACATGTCGCCCACGATGTTCTCATAGATGGCACCTTTGTAGATGCCCAGATTCCCGTCAAGGATATCCTTCTGAGATCCCTCCTCGAGCATGGCGACCAGCAGTCCGGTATCCCTCATGTACACCTTGAATTTGGTGTTGTCGCAGTTGCCTTCGAACGGCAGTTCCGGGGCATCCAACTTATAGCAGAAGTTGATGATGCCCGCATCGTACAGCCACTGCAGGCTTCCGCCGTATTTGCGGGCGCTGGAACGAGGTTCGACCACCGAATAGGAGAACCGTTTGGAATCGCGCGCCAGTTGTTTGGGAATCGACAGGAAACAGGCGCGGGCCTTGGCTTTTTCAGCACCTTGCGCATACTTGGCGATATCGTTTTGGTATTCGGCGAGAATGTCACGTTGTATGCCCAACACCTTTGCGAAATCCTTGGTGTCCACGAATGACTGCACGGCCTCCGGCATGCCGCCTACGACGATGTACTGACGAAACAGCTGCATCATGCGTTCCTGCACGGCATCCGGCACTTGCTCACGGCGGTCGAAGAACCCTTTCACATATGAAACGGCGGATTCGGTGATTCCACAGGCCCACAGGAATTCCTCGAAATCAAGCGAGTGCATATCCATGTGCTCCACGTAACCCACCGGATACGACGATACTTCCTTGTAGGAGATGCCGAGCAGCGAACCGCTGGCGATCACATCGGCCCTCCCGTCCATGGTCAGGAACTTCAGCGAAGTGACCGCATCCGGGCAGCTCTGGATCTCATCCAGGAACAGCAATGTCCTGCGTTGCGAGAACTGCGCTCCAGGGAAAAACAACGAGAGTTGCGAATAGATGGATTCGGCGCTGTGGTCGCCGGAGAAGATCGACTTGTACTCCGGATGCTCTTCGAAGTTGAGCGATACAACGCTCTCATAATTGGCTGCCCCGAATTCGTTGACCGCATAGGTTTTGCCGACCTGACGCGCACCCTTGATCACCAACGACTTATGCCGGGGATCGCTCTTCCACTGCGTGAGTTTTTCGATGATCTTACGTCTCAGCATAACCGTCTCCACCGTGATGTCATTAGTCTGTACCATTGCTATCATACACGGTGTTGCATATTTTTCCCACGAAAAATATGCTCTAATTGCATATTTTTCCCACGAAAAATATGCAATCCATAGTTGCGAGTTATCCCGCTCAAGCGTCCCCGCGACGCCGCACACGTGCCTGGTTCCGGAATCAGCCTGTTTTCGACCCTATCTTGCAGTTCTAGGTCATTCGTCCGGATATCACGCGTCCAACAGCGTACGCGAGGGTCGAAAAACGGCGGAATTTCAACACCTGTCTCGTCGGATTTCGGCCGGATACCGGCATGGATGACCTAGAACTGCAAGATACGCCTCATAACAAGCCAAACCTGACGATACGGTCACGCTACTCCTCGTGCTTGTTGGCGTGGAGGAGGTTGCGCGGGTTCTTCGGGTCGTCGGCCTTGAATTCCTCGACCTTCTTCACGTCGAAGAACTTGGTCAGCTCGTCGATGCTCATCGCGGTCGCGGTGCCGAGCGACTGGTCGCTCATCGAATACTCGTCCTCGTCCGGGTCGACCTGCGGGGTCGTCGGAATGCCTTCGGGCAGAGGAGCCGCGAACGGATCGCCCATATTCGCCGGATCGCCGCCGGACGGGCCATTGCCGGCGAACCCGTTGCCCGCCGGCATGGCAGCGGCCGGGCGCGACATGGGGTGTCCCCACGGGTCGACGTCGTACTGCGGGTCGATCGGCTGGCGATGGTCGTCGAAATGATGCTCGATGGGCTGGCCGCCTGCGTTCGCAGGACCGTTGCCGGCGGCGAACGCTCCCGTCGCCGGCTGCTGCGGAGCAGACTGTACGGGCCGCGCCCAAGGATCGTCGTCCGGCGGAGCAACCTCCGGCAACGGAATCGGTTGGCTCCACGGATCATCGTCAATGACCGGGCCTTCGTCAGGCCGGCCGCCAGATGTCGGATTGACGACGGACTGCGGATGCGCAACGGCAGACGCGCTGTGCGCGGCACCGCCCGGCGCGGCAGCCGCGTTCGCCGATGATTCGGACCCGTTGGAGGACTGCCGTGCGGGTTGCGCCCACGGGTCGGTGTCGTCGCTCATGTCCGGCACGGCGACGTGCTTGTGCCGATGCTCGGATGACGCAGCCGACGCGGACGACGTACCTCCGCCGGCGGCCGGCGTTACCGGAGCCGCCCACGGATCGTCATCGTCGGGAACAGCCGCGGAAACCGCGCGGCCGTCGTGCGACGATCGTGCCGACGACGACGGCTGCGCCCACGGATCGTCATCGACGACGGACGACGCGTCGGAGGCCGGTACGGGAGCCGGATGGCCGGCTCGATGAACGTCGTCATCGTCGGCGGATGTTGCGGCCGACCCGTCGGCGGTCGCGGACGAGCCTTGCGACTCGGGCTCCTTGCCTGCGGATGCGGCGGCGGACGACGCGGCCTTCGATGCGGTCGACGACTGCGCCGCGAGCGTGGCGGATTTGAGGCTTTCCTGCAGCAGCTGTGCTTTGATGCGCTGCTGCTCGTCCGCCGGCAGCTTGCCGAACGGGGGCGCGACGCTGCCGTCCGCCATCTTCTTGGTGGGGGCGAGCGACACGTTCGCGCCGAACGTCTTGCGCACTTCGGAGCGCAGAATGTCGACGACCGACGTCTTGCCGTCCACCGCTTCGGTGGTGACGGCGAGCGCGAACGCGTACTTGTTCAACGGCTTGTCGAATTTGATCCACAGACGCTGGTGCCCGGCCGGATCAGGCGAGAGCAGGATCTTCGGCACGCGCGTGCGGTCCACGTAATGCCGCACATCGGCCGGCAGCGCCGCCACCAGCGCGTCCCACTTCTCGTCCGGCGTGCGAGACGCCTCCGCGGCCGGCGACGAGACGTCTCCAGCCGGCCGAGCGGGCGCTCCCCCAGCCGACGGAGCCGAGGTTCCGCCAGCATCTGGTGCGATGGCCGATACCGAGCCGTCACCTCCTTGGCCCCCTCGGCTGAGGGGGCTGCCAGCCGCAGGCCGACTGGGGGAGCGTACACCCGATTCCGTCTGAGAGTCGGCGCCCCCTGTGGAAGGTTCCATGTTGCGGGCGGCGCCCGCGAAACCGGTGTGCTGACCGGCAGTCTGGTTGCGGGAGGCTCCGGCGAAGCCGGAGCGAGCGGAGGTTCGTCCTTCTGACGCTCCCCCAGTCGCGCTTCGCGCGCCGGCCCCCTCAGCCGAGGGGGCCGAGGCTCCGCCAGCTTCACGGCCGGCCGCAGCTACGGCAACCCCGGCCTCGCGGCTGGCGAGCAGTCGCGCGGCGAGCAGTTCGAGTCGCATGCGCGGCGAGATCGCGCCGGTCATCGCACCGAGCGTCGTGTTGATCGTGTCGGCCATCGCCGTGAGCGCACCCAAGCCGAGCGCGCCGGCCTGCCGCTGCAGGTCGGCCATGTCCTCGCCTTCGGCCGTGTCGGACATCACCGTCTCCGCGCGTTCGCCGGCCAACGTGAGCACCAGCAGGTCGCGCACGCGCGCCAGCAGGTCCTCGACGAACCGCCGCGGGTCGAATCCGCCGACCACGACCTTCTGGATCACGCCATACAGCGCTTCGCCGTTGCGGTCGATCACCGCGTCGATCGCCTCGCCGATCAGCGCTTCCGGCGTGAAGCCGAGCAGCGCCACGGCCGAATCGTGCGAGATCACGCCGTCCACGGCGCCGACCATCAGCTGGTCGAGTACGGACAGCGTGTCGCGCACCGAGCCGCCGCCCGCGCGCATCGCGAGCTTGAGCACACCGGGTTCGGGCTTGATCGACTCCTTCTCGCAGATCGTCTCGAGATACGGACCCATGATCTCGGCGGGCACCAGGCGGAACGGGTAGTGGTGGGTGCGCGAGCGAATCGTGCCGATCACCTTGTCCGGCTCGGTGGTCGCGAAGATGAACATGACGTGTTCCGGCGGCTCCTCGACGATCTTGAGCAGCGCGTTGAAGCCCTGCTGCGTGACCATGTGCGCCTCGTCGAGGATGAAGATCTTGTACCGGTCGCGGGCGGGCGCGAAGCCGGCGCGTTCGCGCAGTTCGCGCGCGTCGTCGACGCCGTTGTGCGATGCCGCGTCGATTTCGACCACGTCGATCGAGCCGGGGCCGCCGGTCGCCAGGTCCTTGCAGCTCGCGCATTCGCCGCACGGGTGCGAGGTCGGGCCCTTCGCGCAGTTGATGCAGCGCGCGAGGATGCGGGCGGAGCTGGTCTTGCCGCAGCCGCGCGGGCCGGAGAACAGGTAGGCGTGGGTGAGCTTGCCCGCGTCGAGCGCGCGCATCAGCGGGATCGTGACCTGATCCTGTCCGATGACCCCGTCGAAGGTGTCCGGTCGATAACGTCGATACAGTGCAAGTGCCATGCCCTCCAACCTACCTCAAGCCGGGTATCCGCCCGACTCGCCGCACGAACGCCGCGTCAGTGCCGTCAGACGATTATTGACGCATTGTCAACAAAACGGGCCTACACTGGAATACGGTATGGATTCTCCAGTGGCAGGAGTGGTTATGGCCCGCAAGAACCCCGATGGCACGGCCTCGCGCGAGGAATCGCGCGGCGACGCGCGACGCGCGCAGATCATCCGCGCGGCCCGTGAGGCGTGCCTGGCGACCGGTTTCGCCAAACTCACGATCAGCGACATCGCCGAACGCGCCGACATGACGCGGTCGTTGTTCTATCACTATTTCGAAGACAAGGACGCCGTCGCCGACGCGGTCATCGACGACACGATCGACTCGATGCTCGGCAAGCTCACCCAGTGGAACGCCGAACGCGAGCCGGGCAACATCGACAAGGCGCTCGACAACATCGTCCGGCTGACGCGCGCGATCATCGCCGACGAGGGCCCGTTCAGCACGCGGCTCATCCAGTCGGGCAACGCGGAACTGTACATCAAGTTCATCGACCGCATCGCCGACCGCATCGCCGACTTCTTCGACCGGACCACCGTGCGCGACTTCGAGAAGATGCACGGCATGCCGATCCGCAACGTGCACGAGTCGTTCTACGTGCTCATCGTCGGCCTGATCTCGCTCATCCGACAGCATCCGGAGACGCCGGACCGCGTGATCAAGCAGGTCGTCGCGCAGACGTTCCACATCGAGAACTATCTCGCGTGACGCACGACGGTCAGGCGACGACGATGTCGGCCGACGCGTGATGTGCGCCGTCGGTCACGCGCAACGTGACCGTGTCGCCCGCGACCGCGCCGGCCGGCACGCGCACGACCGCGAGCGCCTCGCCGTAGTACGTGCCGGTTGCGCCGGTCACGAAGCTGCCGCGGTTGAACGGGGCAGCGCAGCCGAAGCCGAGCAGGTCGCCGCCGGCGACGCCCGCGTGCAGGTTCCCGCGTTCGAGCGGTTTGGTGATGCCGTGTTCGTCGGTGTAGCGCACGCGTACGAACGCGAGACGGCCGGGAAGGACATGCACAGACCGCGATTCCGCGTCATTCGCCGCATCGTGCGAGCCAACCGCGTCCCCCAAATTCTCCACGTTCATCGCACCGGCCGCGACCGGCCATTCGACGTCGGCGCGCAGTTCGGTGCGATCGCTTGCACTGCGCAGACTGTCGCGGCCGATTTCGTGCCCGGTTGCGTCGTACGCGACCGCTTCGATCACGCCCGGCCGATACATGCACATGAACCGTGCGATGCATTCGTCGCGCAGTGTCTTGCGCCCGACCTCACGACCGTTGACGAACAGCGCGACCGCGGCCGCACGCGCGTACACTTCGACGTGCGCGAGCCGACCGTTGCAGCCGTTCCAGCTCCACGAGCGGATTGCGTCGCTCATCTTCCACGCGCTCGGAGAGTGTTTGTCATCGGTGTGGTTGACCGGGCGGACGGCGATGTACGGGCCGCGGTCGGGATGCCCGATGCGATCGGGACGCCCGACATGATCGGGATGGCCGACGCGATTGCGACGTCCGACGCGATCGGACTGATCGAAGTGGCCCAGCTGATCGTCCGCGCCCGGGGCCTCGAGCGCGACGCGCGTGTAGTACGCCTCACCGAGCGGCCGGCCGGTCAGGTCGAGTCGGCCGGAGCCGGCGGTGAGCCACCCGTAGCCGATGCGCAGGGGGGCGTAGTCCTCGTACTCCCACGAGCCGATGCCTGTTTCGCCCATGTAGTCCATGCCGGCCCACACGAAGTCGCCGATCACGCGCGGGTGCGTCTTCGCGTATTCGCGGAAGCGGTATGCGTCGGTGCAGAACGTTTCCGTGCCGAGGATGAGCCGGTGCGGGTACCGGGCGAGGTCGTGGCCGTAGCGGTTGATGCCGTAGTTGTAGCCTGCGATGTCCATGTTCGCGAACGCGCCGCGCGTCACCCAGTCGCACGGCGGCAGGGACGCCATCGTTTTCATGAAGTCCGCGCCGAGACGGCCGGCCAGCTGGTTGAAGAACTCGCTGCCGACGATGCTGCGGCGATGGCCGGGTGCCTCGAACGGCGGCTCGGCGGCCGCGCCCCGGATGACGTGCCGGACGGCGGTCTGGGCGGTGCGTTTGGCCGTTTCGGCCTGCTCGAACGCCTTGCGAAGGTTGGCCGCGCGTCTCGCCTCGCGTTCGGCCTTGCGGTCGGAGTATTGGCCGAGCCGGATCGCACTGAGCAGGTTGAAGAAGATGTTGATGCCGCACGTGACGGGCCGCGTCGGGTCGAGCGCGTGCAGATGCCGGGTCATCGCGCCGGCGAGCGCGATGCCGCGATGATGCGCGGTTTCGCCGACCTCGTTGCCGGTGGAGTACATGATGACGCTGGGATGGTTGCGGTCCTTGGCGACCATGTCGGCGAGGTCCTGCCGCCACCATCGGTCGAAGCGGTCGACGTAGTCGTGGCGCGTCTTGTGGATGTACCAGTGGTCGATGTATTCGTCCATGACGAGCATGCCGAGCCGGTCGGCCGCGTCGAGCAGGGCCTTCGAGCAGGGGTTGTGCGCGGAGCGGACCGCATTGTAGCCGGCCTGTTTGAGCAGCGTGAGCTTGCGTTCCTCCGCGTCGGGGTAGGCGCATGCGCCGAGCACGCCGTTGTCGTGGTGGATGCACGCGCCTTGGATGATGACGCGGCGGCCGTTGATCTTGAATCCCTCGGACCCCCATGCGAGCGTGCGGATGCCGAACGTGACGTCGGTCTCGTCCATGTCGTGCGAACCGTACGTGCCGTCCGGGTCGGCGTTCGCCGACTCGTATCGAATATGAGCTGTGTACAGGTTCGGCGCCTCCGGCGACCACAGGCGAGGGCTCGGAATATCGAGCGTAATCGCGGCAACGCCATCGGCGGCCGTCGGCACAGTCGCGTAGACAACACCATCGGCGGCCTCGGCCCGTCCTGCAATTTCGGACGCGCTACGCGCGACATTATCTGGCTCGCTGTCGCTCGCTCCTCGCCTACAAACGCCTCTGGCGTTTGCTTCACGGCTCGGCCCGGCTGAGGGGCTGTCACGGCGTAGCCGTGACTGGGGGAGCGTCACCCCCAAGGCCTGCGTTGTGGGCACTCCCCCAGTCAGTCTCCGGCTGACCGTCAGCTTGTCGGAGGGAACAGGGGTCACCGAGATGGAAACGCTGCCCGGAGCAGTGGCTTCGACCGTGAACTGGACGCGGGCCGGCACGGTTGCGCCGCCGTCCGGCAAGCCGGACGAAACGGACTCGTCTGGCGTTCCAATGGACAACGTGCGCACGGTGACGCCGTCAAGCTTGATATGGTCGCGCGGCGCGACCCACAGCGTGACCGGACGGTAGATGCCGGCGCCCGAATACCAACGCGAGTTCGGCTGGTCGGCGTTGCGCGCGACCACACGGATCTCATGCTCGCGGCCGACCGTCAGCGCATCGCTGACGTCGACGGAAAAGTCCGTGTACCCGTACGGTCGGAACGCGACCTGTCGTCCGTCGATCCACACTTCCGCATCGTGGTACACGCCTTCGAACTCGAGGATCATCGCACGGCCGGCCAACTCCTCCCCCGGCGTGAACCGGCGCACGTACTCGTAGTCGCGCCCCTCGAACCAACCCGAGTTGATTCCGCTTTCGGCGACGGGCGTACGCGGCTCGGACAGCATCGCGTCGTGCGGCAACGTCACCGGCACGAACGGCTCGTCCGTCGCCCCGAGATGCCGATACGACCACCCGTCATTGAACCCGATCGCCCGCATCCGCTCCTCCGATCATCGATCACACCAGCTTAGTCGCAGGGCGTCACCGGCCGGGCCAGCCAAGGTCTCGGGAGATGGCGTCGGCTTGTCAACGGGTGCGCCCGCTCGGCGACCGGGCAACAAGGGGGAACCTTCCTGCGA
Source organism: Bifidobacterium amazonense (assembly GCF_018555435.2). Taxonomy (GTDB): domain Bacteria; phylum Actinomycetota; class Actinomycetes; order Actinomycetales; family Bifidobacteriaceae; genus Bifidobacterium; species Bifidobacterium amazonense. Next base: position 10,393 of record NZ_JAFEJT020000055.1, on the reverse strand, counting down.
ATGCGAACACGAACGCGAACGCCGTGGCGTACGACAGGGACCGCAAATGGCGTAAAAACTACAACGAAATAGGCATAAAATCGGGAACGAAACTAGTGTAAAATCAATATCAATCTTGTCGGGGACTGGGAGAAAGGCCGAAATATGAGCGATGCGCGAGCGATGGGCGACACGCTGACCCAACCGGACTACCGACCGCGCGTCGTGGACGGACGACTCGGCAAACTGCTGAACGCGTTCGGCGCCGTGGAGATCGTCGGACCGAAATGGTGCGGGAAAACGTGGACGGCATTGTCACAGGCGCGCAGCGTGGACCGGCTGGACGATGCGGCGACGTTCGCAGCCGCGCAGACCGATCCGGCGCTGGTGCTGATGGGCGCGGAACCGCATCTGGTGGACGAGTGGCAGGACGCGCCACAGATCTGGGATGCGGCGCGTCGTCATGTGGACGACAATGCGAATCGCAAGGGGCAGCTCATTCTCACCGGCTCCGCCATCCCGAAGGACGTGGATGCCATCCACCACAGCGGCACGGGTCGCATCGCCCGCCTGCGCATGTGGCCGATGAGTCTGGCTGAATCGGGCGACTCCACCGGCGAGGTCAGTCTGTCGGCACTGTTCGACGGCGATTTCGCCCCGGCTGTTTGCGACACCGGCGTCGAGGATGTGGCCCGGTGGTGCTGCCGTGGCGGGTGGCCCGCCAATCTTGGCCTGGATGACGAATTCGCGCTGGAGATCCCCGGGGAATACATCGCGAGCGTGCTTGACGTCAGCGTGCCAAGGATGAACAAGAATCCGGGAACGGCAAGGGCCCTGATGCGCGCCTTGGCCGTGAACATCGCGCAGGCCCCCAAGTATGCGACGCTCGCCACCGATATGGCCTATGGCGACGAGAGACGCGAACCGGACGTGCAGACGGTGAAAAGCTATCTGGACATGCTCAAGGATCTGTATCTGATCACGGATCTGGAAGGATGGGAGCCTCCGCTTCGGGCGAAAAGCCGCGTGCGCACCAAACCGAAACGGTATTTCGTGGATCCTTCATTGCCGGCTGCGGCATTGGGCGCTTCCCCCCTCGCGCTGCTGCGGGACACACAAACGCTCGGCGACCTGTTCGAGACGCTCTGCATCCGCGATCTGAACGTATACCTGTCGGCCATGCCGGGCTCAGGCAATCGGATCGCCTACTATCGCGACGACAAGGGGCTTGAAGTGGATGTGATCATCGAATTGGCCGACGGCCGTTGGGGAGCCATCGAGATCAAGCTCAGCGATCTGAAGGCCACCGACGAGAACGCGGACAAGCTCAAGGCGTTCCGCAACAAAATCTGCGCCAATCCCCTCGGACAGGTCCGCGACCCCGAGTTCATGATGTTCCTCACCGGGCGCGGGCGCAAAGCCTACCGTCGCTCCGACGGCATACTCGTAGTCCCCATCGCGACCCTTGGCGCATGACGTCGGACACGATCGGAGACGGTGCCACTCGGATACCCGGCGGCGGCCATCAGCAAGGCAAGCTGATACGAGCCCGAACACACGAGCACGCCCGATAACACACTAACGGCCGGGCCAGCCGAGGTCTCGGGAGATGGCGTCGGCCGTGTCGCGCACGAGCGGGCCGAGCTGGCGCATGCGGTCGGTGGGCATGAACGTTTTGAAGCTGGAGACGGACACGGCGCATACGATCGCACCGCCGGCGTCGCGCACGGGCGCGGCGATGCAGCGTACGCCGGGCTCGTTCTCCTCCAAATCGAACGCGAACCCCTGTTTGGCGTAGCGGCCCATCGCGCGCGCGAACGCGGCCGCGCCCGAATAGTCGTGCTCGGGCTGGCGTTCCATACGCGCGCGATCGTCGAGATACTGCCGTTCCCAACGGTCCGGCCGGTCGAGCAGCAGCGCCTTGCCTATGCCGGTGTAGGTCAGCGGCATGCGACAGCCCGGCCACGAGCGAATCTCGATGTTGCGACTGCCGCGAACCTTGTCAAGATACAGCGTCTCGCCGTTGTCCTCGGCGGCGAGATGGATCGTGTCGCGCGTTTCGTCGGACAGGTCGAGCAGATACGGGCGTGCGACGGCGGGGATGGAGATGTCCTCGCGCGCCTGGAAACCGAGTTCGATGAGCGCCGGACCGAGGGCAAGCGTGCCCTCGACCGTGTCGCGCAGCATGCGTTCGGCACGCAGCGCCTGCACGAGACGATGCGTGGTGCTGCGCGACAGTCCGGTCGCCGCGACGATGTCGGCGAGCGTGCGCGACCCGGCGGCGACGGCCCGGAGCACGGCGATACCGTTGATCAGGGTCTGCGCGCCGGGTACGGCGGGTTCATCGGTTCGGGTCATGAGCTCAACGATACTGTGCGAGTTCGGCGGCGAGGCCGCGCACGTAGACGTCGGTGTCGCCGGCGACGGCGACGAACGTGGCGCCCCACTCGAAGTACTTGCGGGCGGTGGCCGGGTCGAACGCGAGCGAGCCGATCGCCTTGCCGTGACTTGCGATCACGTCGAACGCGTGGCGGATCTCGTCCTGGATCGCGCCGGCGTCGTCCGGGTGGCCGAGCGACGCGGACAGGTCGGCCGGACCGATGAAGATCGCGTCGATGCCGTCCACGGACGCGATCTCGTCGATGTTCTCGAGCGCCTCGCGTGATTCGACCTGCACGATCAGGCAAATCTCGTCGCGTGCGGTGGCCATGTAGTCCGGGATGAGACCCCAGCGGCCGGAGCGGGCGATCACGCCGCCGACGCCGCGGATGCCCGAAGGCGCGTATTCGACGGCGCGCACCATGAGCTCGGCCTCCTCGCGCGTGTTGACCATTGGCACGAGCAGCGTCTGCGCGCCGAGGTCGAGCACCTGCTTGATGAGCACCGGGTCGGCCGCGGCCGGACGCACGATCGGCGTGGTCGGGTAGCCGTGGCAGGCGCGCAGCTGCGCGAGGATCGTCGTCAGGTCGTTCGGGCCGTGCTCGCCGTCGATGAGCAGCCAGTCGTAGCCGATTTCGGCGGCGATCTCGATCGACGTGGGCGATCCCATCGCGATCCACAGGCCCTTGAGCTGCGGGCGCTCGGCGGGGGTTGCCGCCGCGACCGCGGCCTTGAGCGCCGCCTTGAATTCGTTGTGCGGCAAAGGTACGGAAGTCATGAATTGCTCCTTGCTCCTTGCGAATCAGTGCCGGAACGGGCGCTCGAGCGGGCAGTCGCGGTTGAGTTCGACGCCGAAGCCAGGCTTGTCGAGCTGTTCGGCGGTCATGATGCCGCCTTCCGGCACGGGCTCGCCGACGAGGATCGGGTCGAACTGCGGGCGCAGGCTGTCTGCGTGCGGCGAGGTCATCAGGAACTCGCTGAACGGCGTGTTCGTGAACGTGATCACCGCGTGGTGCGAGTAGACGGACGAGCCGTGCGGCACGACCAGCTGGCCGCGCGACTTGGCGATCGCCGCGATCTCGCACAGCGAGGTCACGCCGCCGCACCAGCCGACGTCGGGCTGCAGGATGTCGACGCCCGCGTCGGACAGCTCCTTGAATCCTTCGATGGTGCCGGTGTGTTCGCCGGTGGTCATGAGCATGCCCGCGGGCATGTTCTTCTTGAGCTGGCGGTACGACTCGATCTGGTTCGGCGGGAAGCATTCCTCGATCCACTTGAGCTTGTACGGCGCGGCCGCGTGCGCGAGCTTGGTCGCGTAGTTGACGGTCTGGCTCATCCAGCAGTCGAACATGAGCCAGAAGTCGTCGCCGACGCGTTCGCGCATGTCGGCGAGCATCGCGATGTCCTTGGCGATGCCCTCATCGTCGTCGGCCGGGCCCCAATGCGTTGGCATCTTGCCGCCGATGAAGCCCATCTTCTGCGCGAGATCCGGCCGTGCGCCGGTCGCGTAGAAGTGGATCGTGTCGCGCACCGCGCCGCCGAGCAGCTTGTAGACCGGCAGGTGCAGCACCTTGCCGTACAGGTCCCACAGCGCCAGGTCGACGCAGGAGATCGTGTTGATGACCACGCCGCCGCCACCGGAGTAGAACAGCGTGGAGTTGAGCATCTGGTCGTGGATGAGCTTGATCTGGTCGACGCGCTTGCCTTCGACGAAGCGGGAGAGATGATGTTCGACGATGAAGCAGCCCGGATTGCCCGCGGTGGACACGGCGAAGCCGGTGGTGCCGTCGGACGCCTCGACCTCGACGACGAGCGTGCCGAGCACGTTGATGCCGAACGACTGGCGGGACTGCTTGTACTCCTCGTACTTGCTCATCGGAGTGGCGATGTGGTCGTCGATCCAGTGGTCCTTGCCTTGGTCGTGGTAGTCGCCGCCACCCTGCCCGTGGATGGTGGCGGCCGCGCCGCCCATCGAGTAGGCGCGGATGGCGGTGATCGTGGGCAGCTTCAGTGATGGCGCCAACGTCATGGTGGTTCCTCTCCGTCGCGGAATGTGTGGATACGTGCAACGCTACAGCGTGTGGAACGGCGTCCCTATATGTGGGACGGCGTTCCATGTGTGGTGAACTGGTGCCTATAGTGAGGTCAATGCGGGGCCGAAGCGGGCCGAATGCCGCCCGTCACCGGCCCCGCCGAAAGCCACAGCCGTCTGCGTCGAAGGAGCTTCATATGACCGCTAACACGTACCATTTCGAGGACAAGGTCGTCATCGTCACCGGCGGCGGCACCGGCATCGGCCGCGCGATCACGCGCGCGTTTCTCGACAACGGCGCGACCGTCGTCGCCGTCGGCCGCAAGCAGGATCCGCTCAGCGAAGCGGTCGCCGGCTACGCGAACGGACACACGCACATCACCGACGTCTCCAGCCACGAGCAGGTCGCCGAACTCGTACGGTCCGTCGTCGACGAATTCGGCCATCTCGACGTGGTCGTCTCCAACGCGGGCATCTTCGAGGGCGGCGAGATCGAGCACGTCTCCGACGAGGTGTGGCACAAGCTGTTCTCGGTGAACATGGACGGCCTGTTCTACCTGACCAAGGAGGCGCTGCCGCACCTGATCAAGTCGCATGGCAACATCGTCGTCGACACGTCCGTCTCCGGCCTGCGCGGAGACTGGGGACAGACCGCATACAACTCGACCAAGCACGCGATGAACGGCTTCGTGCGTTGCGTGGCGCTCGACTACGGCGCCAAGGGCGTGCGCGTGAACGCGTTCGCGCCCGGCTTCATCGAAACGGACATCAACAAGGAGGTGTGGAGCGACCCGGAACGCGTCAAGCCGTACACCGACCGCGTGGCGCTCGGCCGCACGGGCCGCGCCGAGGACTGCGCCGGCATCGCGCTGTTCCTCGCCTCCGACGACGCCTCGTACCTGACCGGCCTCGTGGTGCCGGTCGACGGCGGCACCACGGCCGCGACCGGCCAGGGCCGCAACTCGTACGAGAACGACACCCGTTCGGTGCTGTGACGTTCCTCTCGGCTCCCCCTGTCAGGGGAGCCGTCTGCGAAGCACGCTGAAGGGCAAGGGTAGTCAAGGTAGTCAATCAAAGGGGCAACACCCTCACGTCACCACTGTCAAAGGAGACAGCATGAGCGAAATCGTCATCGACCGGCTGGCCACGATCATTCCGGAAACGGAGGAGCAGCGCGAGGCGCCGCGGCCGTTCGTCGACACGCACGTCCATCTGATGAGGACGAGCCTGTACCCGTGGTTCAACCGGTCGAAGGCGCTCACGTTCGAAGGACCGTGGGATCCGCTGTTCGACGCGGGCGACTATCTCGTCGACGATCTGCGCGCGGAGACCGACGGCACGCCGATCGAGCTCGTCGGTGCGGTGCACGTGCAGGCGAACGCGGCCGATCCGGTCGCCGAAGTCGACGCCGTACAGCGCATGAGCGACGAGTCCGGATGGCCGATCATGATCGTCGCCGGCGGCGACCTGTCCGACCCCGGCATCGAGGCGACGCTCGAACGCGAAGCCGCATATGCGAACGTACGCGGTTTCCGTCAGAATCTCAACATGCACTCGCATCCGCTGTATCACTACGTCGACAAGCCGTACATGGACGATCCGCAGTGGCTGGCCGGGCTCGGACTGCTCGGCAAGTACGGGCTGAGCTTCGACATGCAGCTCTACCCGACGCAGTTCGCACGCGCATGCCAGGTGATCGACGCGCACCCGGACACGCTGTTCGTCATCGACCACGCCGGCATGTGGGCCGACCGCGACTTCGCCGGCTGGAAACTGTGGCATGACGGGCTGCACGAGCTCGGCAAGCGCGGCAACTGCGTGATCAAGATCTCCGGATTCGCGTCGATGGACCACCGCTGGACGCTGGAGAGCATCAAGCCGGCCGTGTACACGGTGCTCGATTCGTTCGGCGTGAACCGCACGATGTTCGCGTCGAACTTCCCCGTCGACAAGCTGCACGGCACCTACGCGGACATCGTGCACGGCTTCGCCCGCTGCGTGGAGGCGCTGTCCCCCGCCGAACGCGACGCCCTCTTCGTCACCAACGCCCGCCGGTACTACCGCTTCTGAAACTCGCCGGTGATCGGATCCCGGCCGTCGCGTTCGATCGCGGCGAGCGTGCGGCTGCCGTCGTCCTCGGCGTGGGCGCGCGCGACGGCGGGTGGCACGAGCACGCGCAGCGCGCGGTCCTGCGCGGCGACCTTGACCGGCAGATGGCCGATGTATTCGCCGTCGGCCATGAGCACGGGCGGTTCGGCGCCTTCCGCGGCGCGCGTGATCTCCACGTCGCGCACGCGTTTCCAGCCGAAGATGTGCGAGGCGAGCAGCCGGCCGTTGTAGCCCTTGGAGATCGCGTCGGCGATCTCCAACGCGTTGGGCATGTGGTCGATCCAGATCAGGTCGAGCAGTCCGTCCGCGAAGCGCGAGTAGGGCGAGACCTCGAGTCCGCCGCCGATGTGCCGCGAGTTCGCGACGGTGACCATCGGCGTGATGAGGTCGCGTTCCTCGACGCTGCCGTCGGCGAGCGTGGCCTTGATGTGGTAGCCGTATCGCTTGAGATGCGTGACTTCGACGAGCACGGCCGCGAAGTAGCGCAGGGAGCCGCCGGGCAGGCGCGAATGGTTGGCGCGGTCGTTGATGCTCGCGTCGAGCCCGCAGTTGAGCATGCCGCCGTAGAAGCGGTCGATCGGCGGCAGATCGTCGGTGGGAGCCGGAACAGCGCCGGTCGGGCCGGCAACGTCCGTACTCGTGACGGTCGGATCGGCCGCACGGGAATGTCCGTCGGATTCCGCGGTGTCCGCACGTTCCGCCATGCCGTCAAGCAGGTTGCCGGTGGCCGCGTCGACCGCGTAGCCGCCGGGCAGCGACGTGACGCGACCCATGTCCACGTCGATGTGGCTGCCGCGTACGATCGCGCCGACGATGCCCTCCACCGCGGTTTCGATGCGGTTGACCGGCAGGTCGAGCCCGCGCGCGAAGTCGTTGCCGGAGCCGGTGGCGACGATGCCGAGCGGCTTGCCGCTGCATCCAACGGCGTTCGCGCCGAGCGCGATCATGCCGTCGCCGCCGACCACGACCAGGTGCGTGTACTCGTCACGTCGTGTGCGCGCGTTGTTCAGCGAATCGTCGAAGCTGGTGCCGGTCAGGTCGATCACGTCGAAGCCGTGACGTTCGCCGTCCGCTTCCAGCAGGGCCATGACCTGCGCATCGATTTTGGCGCCCTTGCCCTTGTCGGACACCGGGTTGCCGATCATCGCCACCACGGCATGCCGCGGATCGGCGGCCGACTGCACGGTTCGTTCTTCACTCATACCGCCACCATAACCAAACCGCGGCATACATGCCAGTGTCGCAACCCGACGATCCACGCCACAGTGTCGTCCCGACAGGGTCTGCGAGCGCCGGCACGATCCCAGCATCGAACGGTCGGCCATGGTCATAGACACCGCACCACACGAGGGACCGAATCAGTGCTGTCGAAATCTCATATCGTACCTGTGCGAGACAACGCAACGGTCAGCTTGCGGCGAGTCCCTTGTCGATCAGCGCGCGAATTGCCTCGGACGTCTTCATGCCATGCTCCTGCGCATACTGCCGCACGCGGCGCTCCCCGTCCGGATCGATGCGGAACTGCATGATCTTGCTGGCACGCTCCCGTCCGATCTTCAACGGACGGCCTCGGCGGAGCTGACGGATCCACTTGCGCTCCTGCGGGGTGGGATCGCGCATCCAAGTCTTACCCTCGGCAATACGCTGCTTGAGCTCCTCTTCAGACCAGTCAATGTCGTAACCTTGTTCGGCCTCCTCTACTGCCTTCTGAAACCGAGCGGCCACTTCAGGCGGAAAATCAGAGTCCTCATAAATCGGTACGCCGTGGTGATAGTAGACCATTGCCTGCTTCTTTCTAACGCTTCGTTGTACTTTTTCCGTATTGGCATGGAATGAATCAACCACCAGCGGTCATCATCGAACAGAAGGATCACCTCTAACGCCACTCCATGCTGGGTAAACCCCAGCAGGAGGTCTTTCGGGGGATCCTCCTGCATGACCTCCCGACGCATATAGTGCTCCACCACATACATCGAGTCCTCTACCGGGACGCCATGCTTGAATGCCGACCGTTTCACGCCAATTCCATTATTGTAATACATAAATCACCTTTCTGGTGATGAACGGGCGGCGTCACTCGCATGCGACGGGTCCGGCGCGGGAGGAACGTGCGACGTGCGGCGCGAATGGCACCTGCGTGGCGACGGAAACGGTCGTCTGCACGTCCTCGTCGTCGACCGCGCAGGAGTCGAGACGAGCCGCAGCGTCGCCGGAACCGGTGCCGGAACCGTTGAATTCGCGCGCGAATGCGGAGGCGACGGCCGACGCGACGCCGCAAGGATCGTCGGCACCGTCACGCAACGCGGCCGCCGCCGACAGCGCCGCAAGGTCGGCGGCGGCACGGGCGCGCGTCTGACAGACCAGCAGGTTGCCGGCCGCGGCGACCACGCTCAGCATCACGGCGACCAGCATGATCAGCATCACGCCGGCGACCGTGCCGGAACCACGGTCCGCGCCACGCAGCCACCGGACCAGTCGCGGATCCGACCGTCCATCGAGCCGGCGATGCGGCCACCGACCGTAACGTTCCAGCCGAAACCGTTCCGCCGGCATACCGTCCGTCGCGTAGAGCACGGATGCGCCGCATCCGAACAAGGGCATGATCATCGGCGTCATGACAGCACTCCCGTCGCTTTGCCGGTCACGTCGGTCGGCAGCACGCCGATCGGATCGGGTATGACCGGACACTGCACGGTCACGGTCGCAAGATCGCCGTCCTGAGCGACCGATACGGACACGTCGTCTCCGGCGACCGCGCGGGCCGTGGCATGCGGGTCGGCATCATCGCCGGCCACGACCAGTGCGCGCGCGGCGGCAGCGGCCGCATCCTGACAGTCCATCGACACGACGACCGTGCGGGCAAGGCATATCAGCAGCACCGCCACGGCCACGACGGCGGGGAGCACCACCGCGAACTCGGCGGTGGCGGCTCCCTCGTCGGCAGTTCTTCCCCACCGTCGCAGCGCGGCGATGACGCGGGCAGGTAATCGCCGCATGGTCGTCACCCGACGTTCAGGGCTTTCTTGACGATGTTCGTCAGCAGCGTTTTCACGGCGTCGGATTTGAGCACGGTCATCAGCACGCCGGCGAATGCGGTGGCGGCGATGAGCACGATCGCGTATTCGGCGGTGGCCGCGCCCTCCTCGGGTTCGGCGGCCAACGCGCGCAGTTTCGCGTCGAGCCCGTACAGTTCGCAGCTGCCACGCACGTACAGGTCCATCATGCGCTGCTTGGTGCTGGTGAACAGTCCGGCCTGGCCGTCGGCGTTGATCGGCAATACATCACTCATGGCGTTCCTTTCGCTTTCGTCCGCGCCCCCGTTGGCCGCGGTGCCACCACTATGCACGATTCCGCGATGTCGTCGAGCGAAAAACGGGGTATGTGGTCGAATGGTCGATCCATACCCCCGAGTTATCCACACCCGGCGTGTCCATCCACATTTTTTGTGGATAACTTCAGTCTGCGATGCATCGTCATCCACATGATGTGGAATGCGACGTAACGGCTACAGCAGGAAGGAGGCGATGGCCGGGATCACCCCGACGATGATGAACGACGGCAGGAAACACAGTCCGGTGGGCAACAGCAGACGCACGGACAGGCGGCCGGCGGACTCCTCGATGCGGGAGCGCTCGTCGGAGTCCAGCTGGTCGATGGCCGCCTCCAACCGCATGACCGGCGACGCGCCGCGCCGCCACGCAGGTTCCAGCGCGTCCTCCAGCACGTCGAACAGCCGCATCACGTCGGCATGGTCGGCGTTGTCTGACCCATTCCCGGTGCGTTGGATGCGGTCGGCGAGGCGATGGGCGGTGCGGCCGGGAACGGTCTGCGCCGTGCGGCGGTGTCGTTGCGGAGCGGCATCGGCTGGCATCACGCGTGGCTGGCCGCCAGGGC
>NZ_JAFEJT020000054.1 GCF_018555435.2 Bifidobacterium amazonense | reverse complement strand
GTTCTTCGGTTCTATTCTTGGCGGAAACAAACCTAACAGAAGAACGCCCCTCTCATACCCGCACACACGAAAGCCCCGGCAACGACGCCGAGGCCCACAACCTCACCACACAAACTGGCGAAGACTCCGAAAAACCGCCCCGGCGCTCGCGAACGAGCGACTGGGGCTGTTTCGTGTTATTTCCGCTTCTTCTTAAGGGTTATTCGGAATGAGGTGATTACGGTTCCTGCCGTAATCACCTCATTCCGAATAACCCTCTTCGAGTCATCGGCAAAATCCCGTTGGCTTCCGGCGGATGCCGCCGTTCAAAGCACCAGTCCCTTGTCCTGCAGTTGTCTGGCCAGTTCGTAGGTGAAGTTGCGGATCTTCATCAGGTCCTTGTGCGGCGCGCGACGCAATTCCTCGATGCGACGGGTCGGCGGATAGTACATCGGCACCATCTCGCCGGCCTCCAGCAGGTTCGCGCAGCGTTCCGCGGCGTCCAGCAGATCGTCGGCCGTGGCCTCCTGATGCTCGCGGTCGGTCCTGGCCGACGCTTCCAGCCGTTCCCTGACGATCGCCAGCGTCCGGTCGACCTCGTGCTCCTGGTTCAGATCGGGCAGGATCGCGCTGTCGGACCGGTTGCGGAAGAACCCTTGGATCGCGGCAACGATCGACGGGTCGCGCACGGTCCCGTCCGGATAGACGATGCCGTGCACGCGGCTCCACTGGTTCGTCTCCTCCGGGATCATCAGCTCGAACAGGTAATAGCCGATACGGTATTGGTTGCACAGTCTGATCTCGAGCTCGTACGGGTTGGCGCGGCAGATGCACCCGGTCTCGTTGTTGATGACCGGCTTGCCATACCTGCGGCCCATCTCGACGGCCTTGCGGCAGGATTCCTCGACCAGACGCGAGGACTGCAGGTAGTCGTGGTAGACGATGATGTCGGCCAGTTCCGCCGTGCCGCTCAGCTCGTTGTCCTCCACACGCACATGGCCCACGCCGATCGCGTTGACTGGATCATTCTCGCGGATCACCCCGATCACATGCCGCACGTGCGCCCAGACCAGATCGAACCGCCTGGCCCGCTCGACCGGATCGTCCACGCTCTGCAGGAAACCATGCCACCCCGGCTCGTTGTACGCGTCCCAGAACAGCAGTCCCGGCTCGTCCTTCAACGCGTTGACCACGTCGGCCACGTACGCGTCGCCGATCGCCCAGTTCGCCGGATCATAACAACCCGGGATCGGCGCGTTGCTGTGCGCCGGGGCCGACCAATACGGCTTCTGACCATCAGCGAAATACGGCATCATCAGAATCGGCGTAGTCGAAATCCCCTTCGACCAGGCCGTACGCACCAGATCACGGATCTCGGCCAGGAACCCCTCACGGTCCTCCCTCCACCGGCTCATATGGAAGAACGGCCGGCAACTGTTCAACGTCAACCGCTGCGCGTACGTGAAATCACGCTCCATGACGTCATGCCCGTACCGGTCGTACTCATAGTTGAATCCCTTGATGAAACTGTAATCATCCAACGGTCTCATTAGATACCCCACTCCTTCGCGAAACACCGCCCGATCAACGCTCACCCGACATTCAAACTCTTCAAGTACACTTCCGGTCAAGGGACGACACGCAGCATCGCAGGGAAGGCCACGGACACCATGGGCAGCAACACGTACGGGATCAAAGAGATGGCGGACCGATTCCACATCGAACAATCCACGCTCAGATACTACGAGGATTCAGGCCTCCTGCCCGGCGTCAAACGAAACACCAGCGGACGCCGCGTCTACACCGACTGGCACATCGACCGGCTCGGCACCATCCTGTGCTTCAAACAGGCCGGCATGACCATCGACGAACTCCAACGCTTCTTCGCCTACGAGAACGGCGAACGAGAGAACATCGACGCCATGGTCGACCTGCTCGAACACCGGCACCAGGAAATCATCAAACAGGAGAAGGCACTACACGACGCTCACCTTCAGGTACTCAGAAAACTCCACTTCTTCCAAGGCATCCGCCAAAGCTACATCGACGGCACACCCAAACCCGACTGGTCGCTATACGCCGGAGAAAACTACCTCACCGACGAAAACCAGAACAGCTAGGACCATTTCCAGACTCCCGTCCGCCCCGCCCTCCATCGTCGCGGGGTCGAGCGGTCCTTCGCCGTCAACAAGGTAAAACAATACAACAACATGTAATGATTACTTCCCCGGCCGCCTCGCATCAGCCGCAGGATCCCCGTCATCCCGCGCCGCACCCCGGTCCGCACACCCACCGAACCCGGCCCCGGCAAACGACATGCATCGAACACCACCTACGCCACGGCACGTACCCGAGCCAGCTGCCCGGCGACGGCGTCGCGCGCGATCGGATACTCGAGCAGCACCGGCATGTCGTCGTCAAGCGCACGCAACGGCGACGCCCAGTCGATCACACCATCCTCGAGCATGACGGTGTCCAGCCGCGCACGGTCGACCGCGGCGATGTCCGGCAGGATCGACGACTGCGGAACGCCGTCGTTCAGCTCGTGCAGATAAACCAATGCATTGACGCCGATGACGGCCATGCCGGTCTCTCTCCCGATGAAACGATTCACATACGAGCAACGCTCTAACACGGGCAAACCAAAACGCACCGCCCGCACGGGATGCGAGCGATGCGTTTGTTCTTGCGTTCCTGGGAATCGTGGAATGCCGACGTCAGCGGCGGACGATCTTGGCCTCATACGGTTCGAGGTCGGCGTCGAGCGCGTCCATCACGTACTGGGAGCCGTTGAGGTGGGCGTGCTGCGGCTGTCCGGAGAAGTTGAACAGTCCGACGATCGTCTCGCCCGGGATCTGCCGGACGACGGCCAGCACCGCGTCGTTGAACGTGTCCCACGTCGACACCCACGCGTCGGGCGCGAAGCACGGGTCGTCGCGCATCTCGCGCAGGGACTCCATGCCTTCCCACAGACAGTTCTGCAGCGTGCCGGGCTTGCTGCGCAGCTCGGCCTTGCCCCAGTCGAACTTGCTGCGGTGCAGGTTGCGGCTGTCTTCGATGCGGTCCGGATCCTCCTTGTAGTCCCAGCCGTTGAGCTGGGCGATTTCGTCGCCGCAGTTGAGCATCGGGAAGCCGCGCAGGAACGACATCGCGCGATGCATGAGCAGGTCGCGGTCGACGGCCTTGTCGAGGGCCGGCTTGTCGTGCGTGATGATCGCGCGTTCGATGCCGCACAGCGACGCGGTGGTGCCGCAGCTGCGCGCGTCGGCAGTGGCCGAATCGTAGTTGTACAGTTCGCCCATGGCCCAGCTGCCGGGGACCGCGCCCTCGTAGAAGTGGTACAGGAACTCCTTGTGCTTGAGCGGGTCGATGCCGATCCGCCGTTCCACGTCCTCGTCGAGGCCCCAGCCGATGTCGTCGTGGCAGCGCAGGTAGTTGACGAACCAGCAGTTCTCGGGCAGGGCGTTGAGCTTGTCGATCTGCGCCTTGAGCAGGCGCGTGTCCTGGCTGGCGAGCGCGCTCCACAGGTTCACCATGATCGACACGTTGTACAGCATGTGGCATTCGGGCGCCTCGGGCGTGCCGAAGTAGGCGGCGAGCTCCTTGGGGGCCATAACGACCTCGCCCTTGAGCACGACGGCCGGGCACACGCATTCGAGGATGATGCGCAGGATGCGCACGATGGTGTGCACGGTGGGCAGGTTCCGGCAGTTGGTGCCGAGCTCCTTCCAGATGTAGGGCACCGCGTCGATGCGGAACACCTCGACGCCGAGGTTGGCCAGGTGCATGACGCTCGACATCATGGCGACGAGCACCTTCGGGTTGCGGTAGTTGAGGTCCCACTGGAACGGGTAGAACTGGGTCATGACCCATTTGCCCATCTGCTCGTTCCAGGTGAAGTTGCCGGGCGCGGAGCCGGGGAAGACCTGCGGCACGACGGCGTCGTACTGGTCGGGGATGGTGCGGTCGTCGTAGCAGAAGTAGTAGTCCTGGTACTCGGGGTCGCCGGCCTGCGCGGCCTTGGCCCAGCGGTGGGTGGAGGCGGTGTGGTTCATCACGAAGTCGAGGCACAGGCTGATGCCGGCCTTGCGCAGCTTCTTGGTGAGCGCGGCGAGGTCCTCGTTGGTGCCGATGGCCGGGTCGACGTTGTCGAAGTCCTCGACCGCGTAGCCGCCGTCGTTGTTCGGGTGCGGCATCTGCAGCAGCGGCATGAGGTGCAGGTAGGTGAGCTTCTGCTCCTTGAGGTACGGGATCTTGTCGGCGAGCTTCTTGAGGTCGCCGGCGAACAGGTCGGTGTACATGGTCATGCCGAACATGTCGCCGCGCTTGTACCATTCGGGGTCGGCCTCGCGTGCGACGTCGAGCTTCTTGAGGTCGGCGGGGCGGTCCTTGGCGGCGCTTTCCATGGCCGCAAGCAGGGTGGAGAACGCCTCGTCGTCGTGGTAGAGGCTCATGAACAGCCGCTCGAGCTCATCGCGGTGACGGGCGAGGCGGGTGGTGAAGATGCTGTCGGATGCGGTTGCCTGTGCCATATGCGAAACTCCTTCGTCTGCGATGGGCTCTTCTTCTCGTCAATCCTTTGACGTACGGGTTTCGTTATATCAAACCGGTTCGACATAAAACCGGTTCGACACGCGGCGCGACATACGGCCGCAGGCATGCGGGTCCGCGCATGACCGTTTGAGTACGTGCACGGTCACGGGCGATACGGTCCGATCATCGGCCGACGATCAAGTGCACGACGTCAGCCGACCTGCAACATCGCGACCGCGGACGCGACCGGACCGTCATGCGACAGCGAGACGTGCCACGTCGGCGCGGACGATCCGCCGCCCGTCAGCGTCAGCCGCAGCCGTTCCGCGACGTCGGCCGCGAGCACGACGTGCGGCACGCCGAGCGAATCGTCGAGGATCTCGATCCTCGCCCACGGAAAATCGTCGATCGTGTACGGCAGCGAGCGGGACTGGGAGAACGCCGGCATCGTCTCGCACCACGCCTTGAGCACCGCCTCCTTGCCGGCCCACTTGGCCGCCAGGTGCACCGCCTCGCCGTCGTTCTTCTGCCGGGCTCGTTCGACGGCCTGCCGCAGCTCGCGCACGGAGAACAGCGCGCGCATACGCGAGCCGGGTTCCGCCAGCTGCTCGGCGAACGCCGCCACGTCCACCACGTCATGTCCGAGTCCCATCATCGCAGTCGCCTCCTGCATCTTGTTGAATCGCATGTCGTTACGCGCCGGGCGGCGCGTATCCCCCAGCAGCCATTGTCAGCCACTGGACGATACGCGCCGCCCGGAACTTCCCCCGTGGGAACCCGCCACAGGACAGCGTCCGCAGAACGCTACCGGCGAGGAGATCAGGCTTCGAAGAAGCCGGACGCGCCGAGACGGGCGTTCGGATCCAGCAGCATGGCCTTCTCGACCTCGTGCGCGTCGTAGCGGGAGCCGTCGGGCAGCCGCGTGCCGTCCTTGCGGAAGCGGCGGTTCTCGACCGGCTCGTACAGCGCGGCGTGGCCCATCATGCCCTCCTCGAGTCGGCGCTGGCCGGCGGCGAGGCGCGCGTTCGCACGTTCACGCCACTGTTCGAGCGCGTCTGCACCGTCCGTCGCGGCCACGGCCGCCTCGAACGCGCCCGGGTTCACGATCGCCGCGAATCCGGAGACGTGGCCGAATCCGAGCGAGGTCGCCAGTCCGGCCTTGACCGTCCGTCCGGCGGCACCGGCACCGATCGCGAGCGGCGTGCGCAGCCACACCATGTGGTCGTCGCGCGCCATCTTCGGGTCGACGCAGTCGAGCGCCGCGTTCGCCGGGATCACGCCGGTGCGGAACAGCTGCGTGAGCCCGTTGATCTGGAACACGCACGCGCCGCCCTTCGCGTGACCGGTGAGCGTCTTCTGCGAGATGACGAACAGCGGGTTGCCGTCGGTGCGGCCGATCGCGTGCGCGATCGTGTTGTGCAGTTCGGATTCGTTCGGATCGTTCGCGTTGGTGGACGTGTCGTGCTTGGAGACCACGGCGATGTCGTCCGGCGTGACGCCGAGCGCGGCCAGGTCGCGCACGAGCTTCGAGTCGCGTCCGCCACGGGCCGCGGCGAGCGCGCCGAGGCCGGGGGCCGGGATCGACGTGTGCGCGCCGTCCGCAAACGAATGCACGTAGCCGACGACGCCCGCGACCGGCAAGCCGAGACGTGCGGCGATGTCGCCGCGCGTGAGCAGGATCGTGCCGCCGCCCTGCGATTCGACGAAGCCGCCGCGGCGACGGTCGTTCGCACGGGAGAAGAACCGCGCGTCGATGCCCTTGCCGTACATTTCGGCGGAGTTCGCGGTGGCGTTCATGTTGCCGAAGCCGATCACGGATTCCACGCCGATGTCGTCGATCGCGCCGGTGACCACGAAGTCGGCCTTGCCGAGCTTGATCTTGTCGAAGCCCTCCTCGAGCGAGACCGCGGCGGTCGCGCAGGCGGAGACCGGCTGGATCATGTTGCCGTAGCCGCCGACGTACGACTGCATGACGTGCGCGGCGACGACGTTCGGCAGCGCCTCCTGCAGGATGTCGGTGGGGATCTCGTGGTTGAGGAAGCGGTCGAGGTACAGCTTGCGCATCGACATCATGCCGCCGAAGCCGGTGCCCTGCGTGCTCGCCACCATCGACGGGTGGATGGCCTGCAGGATCTCGACCGGTGTGAAACCGGCGGACAGGTAGGCGTCCACGGTGGTAACGATGTTCCACAGCGCGATGCGGTCCACGTCGCCGACCATCGAGGCGGGGATACCCCACTTGACCGGGTCGAAGCCGTCGGGGAACTGGCCGCCGACCGTGCGGGTCATCGTGGCTCGGCGCGGCACGCGGATCATCGAGCCGGCGTGGCGGGTCACGTTCCACTCGCCAGATTCGGGATCCTGCGCGACGGACGTGTGCGCCGCGTCGAGCGTGACGTATTCGCGCGCGGCCTGCTCGTCGGGCACGGAGAAGGTGACGTCGTGGTCGAGGTAGACCTCGGCCTCCTCCTCGTCGTTGCCGGACTTGCCGTCGTCCGCGGACCGGTAGTCGTTGCCCATGCCGGTTTCGAACGGGCGGATGCCGGAGCGGGCCACGACCTCGTCGTGGTAACGGTCGTGGATGTCCTCCTCGGGCACGAGGTTGCCGTCGGTGTCGTACCAGCCGGGCTTCGGGCTGTCCTGCCAGGTGAGCAGACCCATGTTCCACGCGAGTTCGAGCACGGCGCCGGCCGACAGGTCGACGGTGCCGTCGGAGTGGATGCCGAGTTCGGCTTCGGCGCGGGTGCGGCCGGAACCCCACGGGCCGAGTTCGCCGATGGAGACGATCACGACCTCGTCCTCCGGACGCGCGGTGACGTGCCGCCAGTCGGCGAGGTCGACGGTCGGCTGGGCGGGGACGTGCGGAGTCGGCAGGGCCTTGAGGGTTGCGCCGGGCTGGGCTTGGGTGTCGGATCGACCTGCGGCCGATGCCGTATTGTCGGCGGCCTGCGGCCGCGGAGCTCCGCCGGCTTCCTGACGGGCGTCGGCTTCGGCTTCGGAGCGCAGGGCGCGGATGTCGATCGGTTCGCTGCCGAGACCGCCGGTCAGGTCGACGTCGAGCGGGGCCTTCGCGGCGGCCGCGCGCGATTCGGCGGTGCACAGGTCGAGCAGTCGCGTCGCGATCTCCTCGGTCGAGTACGTGCGGATGCCGTGCTTTTCGACGACGGCGACGAGCGGATCGTTGCCGCCCATCAGTCCGGTGCCGCGCACCCAGCCGATCTTCGGATGGGCGAACGTGACGCGGTCGGACCACACGCGTTCGGCGTGCGCGCGACGCACGATCGCGTCGAACGCGGACTTGACCTCGCCGTACGCGCCGTCGCCGCCGAACACGCCGCGGTTGGGCGAGCCGGGCAGCACGACGTGCATCCTGTGCTGCACGTCGGTGTCCGCGCCGATCGCCGCGAGTCCGGCGATCGCACGTTCGACGCCCCACAGCATGAGTCGCGCCTGCGATTCGAACAGCTCACCGGAGTCGGCCATCGTGCCGTGCACCGGCGGCGCGGCGAACGGGAAGAACAGGGTCGGCTCGTACGCGGGCTTGAGGATCGTGGTCGTCGCGCCGCTTGTCTTCTTCTGCTCGTTGCCGATCCACTGCACGAGCGCGTCGACGTCGCGGTAGCTGGACAGGTTCGCCGGGACGAGCCAGAGCTTGGCACCGGCCGTTGCGTGCGTGCGGTACGTGAGTTTCGCCCACGCCTTGACGGACGGCTTGAAGCTGTGCGACGTGGCGATGACGGTCGCGCCGCCTGCGAGGAGGCCGGCGACGACCTGCGCCGCGATCGAGTTGGGCGCCACGCCGGTGACCACGGCGATGTCGCCGGCGAAGCGCGATGCGGCCGGGTCATCGGATTCGGGTTGCGTCGCCTCGGCGGCGATGCGTTCGAATGCGGACTTTACATCGCCGAACGACTTGCCGGCGAACCATGCGGCCTCGTCGGCGACGGCCTTGCCGAGGCCGCGGAAGCTGCCGTCAAGGAGCGCCGGATCGCCGTCGTAGAACGCGCGGGCGAGGTCCTCGCGGGCGGACGCCCAACGGTCGTCGAACAGGATCGCCTTGTTCGCGTCGAAGCGGGGTTCGACCTGCTGCGGCCAGTCGGAGCCGAGCTCCGCGGTGACGGTCGCGACCACGGCCGCGTTGCGTGCGGCCTCGTCGGCGTCGAAGTCGACGGCCGGCGCGGCGATTCCGAGCTGGTTGAGCACGGTGCGTGCGGCGGTCGCGAGCACGCCATCCTTGCCGGTGACCTTCGCGGCGAACGCGTCGAGCGCGGCGGAATCAACCACCGCTCCCCCGGCCGTACCGCCCGCGGACGGCTTGGAAACGGCCACGCCCTTGGTCTGGCCGACCAGCGCGACCGCGTCGTCGATGAGCTTGTCGGCGGCGCCGGCATTGGCGGCGGCGCCGGTCGGCAGCTTCGCGAGATCACCGCCGCGCGAGCTGGCGCCCTCGCGGGTGTCGAGCAGAAGCGCCGCGGTGACGGCGGCCACCCAGCCTTCGCCGAGGCCCCATACGCCGGTGACGCGCTCGCGGATGTGCGCGGGCTTGACACCGGCCGCGCCGAACAGGGCGCGCATGCGGTCGCGGATCGCGTCGGAGAGGACCGGACCGAACGGCTTGTAGTTCGGGGCGGCCTTGTTGACGATCTGCGCAAGCTGCGTGAGCGTCGCTTCGGCCGCGCCGTCGACGCTGGCCACGCCAAGCTCGGAGCTGATGTCCATGAGCAGCTGGTTGCGGCGGGACGAGACGCCGTTGGTGAGCGTGTCGGTGGTGTCGGACGCGCCGATCTGGTCGAGGCGCACCTTGGCGGAGTAGGCCATGAGCACGCCGATCGCGTCGGAGGCGTGGAAGGGCAGGTCTTCCGCCGGGCCGGCGGGCGCGGAGCCGAGTTGGGCGACGGCATCACCGGCGGCCGGAGAGGAGGATCGATCTGCGGCCGATGTAGTGTTGTCGGCGGCTGACGCCGCGGACGCTCCCCCAGTCAGCCTACGGCTGACAGCGTCCTGCAATTGAGGACGGCCTTCGGCCGCGCTATGCTGGCTCGCTGTCGCTCGCACCTCGCCTACAAACGCCTCCGGCGTTTGCTTCACGGCTCGGCCCTCAGCCGAGGGGGCCGAGGCTGCCGCCAGCTTCTCAGACTGAGACGAGGGGGTCGAAGCCGCAGCCCCAGACGAAGCCGCGACAGCCGAAGAGGACTCCACGGCAACAGCCGCATCATCCGCAACATCCGGCGCGAGCGAGTCAGTGTCGGTCATATACACGCGGCCCTCGTCGCGGCCTACGTTGTAGACGGCGACGGAGCGGCCCGCGAATTGCGGCAGGCGCAGGGTTTTCGAGCCGAGGTTCGCGAGCGTCGGCGCGTTGCCGAGACCGACCTCGACGTACTCCTCGACGCCGAGCCCGCCGGCCGTGCGGTCGCCGAACATCAGCGCCTGCGTCTCGATCCAGCGCACCGGCGAGGCGAACTGCCAGCTGAGCAGTTCGGTGAGCAGCAGTCGTCCGAGCTTCTGGTCGTCGGCGGTGTAGGAGTCCCACACGGCCGGGTTGTCGAGCGCGTCCTTGATGCGCTCCGACGGCACGACCTCGAGGATCTTCGCCGCGAATTCCTTCGTCATCTCGAACGGGCAGGCGACCAGGTTCGGGATGTACCGGCCGACCAGACGCCCGCGGTAGTCGATGTGCGCAGGCAACAGCGCGTCGAGCTTGTCGCGGAACTCCGGCACGCCCTTCCTGAGCAGCGTGGAGTGGAACGGCACGTCGATGCCGGGCACGAGCATGAACGCCGGCTTGCCGCCGTATTCGGCGACGCGGCGGGCGGAATCGGCCTGCAGCGCCTTGAGTCCGGCGATCGTGCCGGCCACCGCGTACTGCGCGCCGGCGAGGTTGTAGTTGACGATCTGCAGGAACTCGCCGCTCGCCTTGGCGACCGACTCGACGTATTCCTTCACGCCGTCGTCACCCACGCCGAACTGGTTCGGACGCAGCGCGCCCATGCGGTAGTTTGAGCGGCCCTGCGCGTCGCGCGGGATGAGGTGGTGCATCGTCGAGCCGCGGTGGAACACGAGTTCGAGCACGGTCTCGAGCGGGATCACGCCGGCGAACGAGCTCAGCGCGTTGTATTCGCCGAGCGAGTGGCCCGCGAAGTACGACGGCCAGATGTCTGCGCCGGCCTCGCGCAGACGCGCGGTCTGGGCGAACGCGACGGTCGCGAGCGCGACCTGCGTGAACTGCGTGAGGTTGAGCAGCCCTTCGGGATGGCGGTAGGTGACGCCGTTGGCGGTGAGCTCCTTCGGATTGTCGCGCACGAGGGCGAGGATCGAGAACCCGAGCTTGGAACGGGTGAGCCGGTCGGCGCGCTCCCATACGTCGCGGGCGGCGGCGGACTTGGCGCGTTCGTCGAGCACCATGCCCTGCTTCTGGATGCCCTGGCCGGGGTAAACGAACGCGCTGATCGGCGCGCGCGTCACCGCTGTTCCACGTGAAACAATCTGTCCGTCGATGCGGCAGGTCACTTCGAGCGCGAGTCCGCCGTGACGTACCTTGCCGACGCGTTCGACAGTGATCTCGACACGGTCGTTCAGCTGGACCATGCCGTACATGTTGTACGTCCATCCGGCGATCTCGTAGTGCGCACCCTTGGAATCGACAGCTTGCGCGACGTGCTGGGCGACGGCCGACAGCCACATGCCGTGCACGAGCGGCGCCTTGAGTCCGGAGATGTGCGCACCGCGCACGGAGGTGTGGATCGGGTTGAAGTCGCCGGAGGTGCGGGCGAACGCAGTCATGTCGTCCGGTGCGGTGACGGTGACGCGGCGCAGGATACGGCGCACACTCGGCGCGATCTCAGCGTCGTGCAACGCCAGCCAGTTGCCGTTGTCCGGCGCGGTTTCCGGCAGCGCGTCGGAGTATGCGCGGCCGCGAATCGCGAACCGTTCGGTCTCGTGCGCGAGCGCGGTGCCGTCGGCGGCCGTGTGGACGACGTGGATGGTCACGACGCGGCCGGACGCGGATTCGGCGTACGGTTCGGCCCACGACGTGAGGCTGACCGTCTCACCGACGTGGCGCAGCAGTTCCGCTTCGGTGACGTCGAGTTCGATGAGATGGTCGAGATGGACGGCGTTGAGCAGCCCCTCGATGATCGGGAAGCCGTCGACCATGACCGAGCCGAGCGCCGCGTAGATCGCCGGCCAGGCCGGGCCAACCAGCGCGTCGGGCGCGATGCGCGAGGCGATAAGATCGCCCGGCAGCTGGCCCGCGGTCGCGGCCTCGTGATCGAAACCGAGGTTCGCCGACAGCGTGTAAGTCGCGTGCGCTTCGCCGAACAGCCTGCCCGCGACAGCCACGATCTCGGGCATCGCCTCGAGCTTGTCGCCGGTGATGGCCGTGTTGCCGATGCCGGCGGTTGCGGCGAGCATCGCGTAGACGTGTTCGGGCAGGCGCTCGCGGTCGACGACCGGCAGCAGTCCGGATTCGCCGGGGCGCACGATGAGCGGTACGACGATGTCGCGCACGGCGTGCTTGTCGAGGCCGCCGTTCGGATCGTTGTCCCAGTGGGTGTCGAGGTGGATGTCGAGGTCGAACAGTTCGGCGCCGTCGCGCTCCCCCGCCTTGGTGATCTCGTAGTGCGGGTCGCTGTTGGCCGTGCCGTACGCCGGATTGGCCGTGACGTGACCAACCCACGAGATGTTCGGCGACTTGCGGATGTAGTCCTCGGCGTCCTTCGCGGCACCGAGCTGCGAGAACGCGGACGGTTCGGCGGCCTCGCCCTCGCCGGCCACGCGTTCAACCATCGCGGATTCGAACCGGCCGAGGATGCTGGCGATCGGCTCGTCGACGGTGGTGATGCCGGCCACGGAGATCGGTCCCGGAATGATGCGCACGGAATCCGCGGAATAGCGCGGATCCTCGGACTGCCACAGCTGGTCCTGACCCCACCAGCGCAGCAGGTCGTGGTCGATGACCGGCACGAACGGCATCGGCTTCGGATATTCGCGCACGAGCACCGGGAACCATGCCTCGTCGGCCGGCACGACCTTGAGCGAGCCGGCCTGCGGATACGCGGCGGCGAGCCTGTCGATCGCGGCGAACGGATCGGATTCGACGTCGGCGCGCGAGGCGAACAGCGACGTGATCTCGCCGTTGT
Organism: Bifidobacterium amazonense; assembly: GCF_018555435.2. Lineage (GTDB taxonomy): Bacteria > Actinomycetota > Actinomycetes > Actinomycetales > Bifidobacteriaceae > Bifidobacterium > Bifidobacterium amazonense. The sequence goes on along the minus strand of NZ_JAFEJT020000054.1, from coordinate 9,914 downwards.
CCACGTCGGACACGCGCGCTTCGATGCGCTGCAGCAGGTGCAGGAACCGGTCGGCGTACGTCGGGTCGACCCACGGGAACGCGAGCGTCGCGAAACGTTTCGCCCACTCGAGGTAGGTCATGGTCGCAAGGTCGCCGAAGTACGGCTTGGCGGTCTTGTCGAGCGCGGCGATGATCTCGTCGCGGCGCGATTCGAGCTCCTCGGGGTGCTTCATCACGCGCACGAGCAGGCGGCCGCATGCGGCGGACGAGTTCTCGAGCTCGTAGATGTCGGCGTGCAGGTGGCTCAGGCCGGAGCTGACGCCGCCGACGGCCTTGCCGCTGGGCACCCAGCGTTCGCCGAGCGGCGCGAACGGATCGTCGTCCACGGCCGGATCGCCGGAAGCTCCGGAAGCACCGGCGACTCCGGTCGAAGCCGGGATGCCGGGCGTTTCGACGAGCATCCGCTTGACCTGCGGGCTGGTGTGCGCCTCCTTCGCGGTCATGGCCGCGGTGCCGACGAGCACGCCGTCCACCGGCATCTTCGGCCGGCCGTAGCGCACGGACCAGTCGCCGGAAATGTAGTCGGCGCCGCGTTCCGGTGTGCCGATGCCGCCGCCGGCGACGAGCACAAGGTTGTCCTGCGCACGCACCTGCGCATACGTGGTCAGCAGCAGGTCGTCGAGCGACTCCCAGCTGTGGTGGCCGCCGGCGGAACCGCCTTCGACCTCCATGATGATCTTGACGGGCGCGACGGCGGCCGCGATGCGGATCACCTGTCGGATCTGGTCGACGGTGCCCGGTTTGAAGCACACGTACGGGAAGCCGTCCGCGTTGAGCGAGCGGATCAGTTCGACCGCCTCGTCGAGCTCGGGGATGCCGGCAGAGACGACCACGCCGTCGATCGGCGTGCCGGACGCGCGCTTCTTCGGCACGATGCGCTGCGCGCCGAACTGCAGGTTCCACAGGTAGCGGTCCATGAACATCGCGTTGAACTCGACCGTGCGACCCTCCTCGAGCAGTTCCTCGAGGCGCGCGGCGTGGCGGTTGAACACGTCGGCGGTCACCTGGCCGCCGCCCGCGAGCTCCGCCCAATAGCCGGCATTGGCGGCCGCCGCGACGATCTCCGGGTCGACGGTAGTCGGGGTCATGCCGGCGAGCAGCACGGGCGCCTTGCCGGTGAGTTCGGAGAAGCGGGTGAGCACCTTCTCCCCCGCCGGCGTGCGCACGATGCGCGGCGCGAACGCACGCCAGTCCTGCGTGCGCTCCGGGTCGGACTCGAGCGTGGACAGCTTCGCGCGGTCGGCCTGCGAGGACGCTTCGACCACGCCCACGCCGGTGCCCTGCGCGACGGTGGAGATCAGCTTGCCGACGGTCTGGCCGGGGCCGAAGTCCACGATCCACAGCTTGGACGGGTCGCCCGCGGCGAGCAGGTCGCGCACGCGGCCAGCCCAGTCGACGTGGTTGAGCAGCACTTCGGCGGCCAGTTCGCGCGCGAGTTCAACGTTCAGCCCGCACGCACCAGCCCATGCGACGGTCTGTTCGACCGCGTCGGCCATAAGCGGGCTGTGGAACGGCAGCGTCACGTCGAGGTATTCGAGCACGGGCGCGAACGCACGGCCGCCGCGCACCTTGTCGGCACGCAGCTTGGCCTGCTTCTTATGCTCCTTGCCGGCGGCGATCGCGAACGCGGCAAGATCCTGCGGGTAGCCGGAGAGCACGACGTGGCTGTCGGAATTGGTGACGGCCACGGCGATCGGGCCGCGCGTGCCGGCCTTGGCGACGCGTGCGATCAGCGCGTCGACCTGCGCGCGCGTCGCGTCCTTGACGGACAGCATCGGCGTGGCCGCCTCGTCCGCGGAGGCGACGACGAGGCGCGGGGCGAGCGCGAGTTCGCGCACGCGGCGCGTACCGGCGACGCCGATGAGCTTGGCGACGGCGAGGATCTCGTCGATCGCGTCGGTTGCCGCGTCGATCGAGCCGGCCTCGCGGATGGCGCGAACGAGCGCGGCGGCGATGATGCCCTGCGAATGGCCGAGCACGGCGACGGGATGCGCCGTGGCGACGTCGTAGCCGAGCGCGTTCGCGTCGATGAGCGCGCCGAGCTGGGCGAGCGCGATGCCGGGCACGGACACGGTCGCGTCGGCGGCCGCTCCGAGTTTGGCCGGGTTCGCGTTGGCCGCGGCCGTGGCGAACAGGTCGGTCGTGCGGCCGGTGGTGGCGAGCAGGTCGGCGGCGACCGGCGCGAGTTTCGCGTCGGCGGCTGCCGCATGTCCGCGCAGCGCGGCGTCGATGGTCGGATCGGCGGTTTCGTCGGTGAGCGCGACGGTCCACGGCGTGGACTGTCCGGCGAACGCGAGCGCATGCGGCTCGTTCGCCAGTTTGTTCAGGAAGAATGTGGTCATTGGTGTTCCTTACGTGAGTTGATGGTCTGAAGTATTTGGATAGGATCGCCGTGCCGCTGCGGAATCGCGCTTTCGCTCGATGCTGTGTTGTTGGCGGCCTTACGGCCGCGAAGCTCCCCCAGTCAGCTTCGCTGACAGCATCCTGCAATCATGGACGGGCTTCGCCCGCGCTTTGCTGGCTCGCCTGTCGGCTCGCACATCGCCTACAAACAGCTCCGCGGTTTGCTTCACGGCGATGTCCTAGTGAGGGGGCCTGCAAGGCGTGTTATGGCTTGTGGTTTCTGAACCGTTGCAATGCCGTGATGCTGGCGGAGCCTCGGCCCCCTCACTGAGGGGGCTCCCGGCGAAGCCGGGTGGGGGAGCTCCGCGACGCGCGAGCGTCGCAGCGACACAGCATCGGCCGAAGGCCGATTCCGATTCCGTCACAGGGGTTGGTTGCCGTGGTGCTTGCCGGTCGCTCGCACCCGGCGTTTGCCGGTGAGCAGGCGCAGCGATTCGGCGATCGCCTGCCTCGTCTGTTCGGGATCGATCATCGCGTCGATCTGTCCGGTTTCGAGCGACAGGTTCGCGTTGACGGTCGTCCGCTGGTATTCGGCGACCAGTTCCGCCCGCAGCGCATCGACGTCGCGGCCGGATTCCTTCGCCTTCTGCAGGTCCTTGCGGTGGATGATGTTGACCGCGCCGGTCGCGCCGAGCACCGCGATCTGCGAGCTCGGCCACGCGAAGTTCATGTCCGCGCCGATCGCCTTGGAGCCCATCACGATGTACGCGCCGCCGAACGCCTTGCGCAGCACGACGGTGATCATCGGCACCTGCGCGTTGCCGTACGCGTAGATCACCTTCGCGCCGCGCCGGATGATGCCGGCGTGCTCCTGTTCGGCGCCCGGCTTGTATCCGGGCGTGTCCACGAGCGTGATGACAGGCAGGTTGAACGCGTCGCACAACCGCACGAACCGCGCGACCTTTTCGGACGAGTCGACGTCGAGGATGCCGGCGTTCACGTTCGGCTGGTTCGCGACCACGCCGACCGGGTGCCCTTCGATGCATGCGAATCCGACGACCGCGGATCCGGCGAACAGCTCCTGCACCTGCACGAACTCGCCGTAGTCGACGATGCAACGGATCACGTCGAGCATGTCGTACGGCTGGCGGTCGTTGTCGGGCACGATCGTCGCAAGTCGCTGCGCGGTGTCGCGTTCGGCTCGCGTGACGGCGTACGCGTACGTCGGCGGCTCGTCGTCAGAGCTCGACGGCAGGTAGGCGAGCACGGTGCGCGCGTAGTCGATCGCGTCCGCCTCGTCCTCGCCGAGATAGTGCGCGACGCCGGAGACGCGGTTGTGCACGAGTCCGCCGCCGAGATCGTCCATGCTGATGACCTCGCCGGTCGCGGCCTTGACCACGTCCGGTCCGGTGACGAACATGTTCGAATGCTCGCGGGTCATGATGATCAGGTCCGTCAGGGCCGGGCAGTAGACCGCGCCGCCCGCGCACGGCCCGAGGATGATGGAGATCTGCGGCACGAAGCCGCTCGCCTTGCACGTGCGGCGGAAGATGTGCCCGTATTGCGTGAGCGCCGCGACGCCCTCTTGGATGCGCGCGCCGCCGGAGTCGATGAGCGCGACGATCGGCACCTTGAGTTCGAGCGCCTTGTCCATGAGACGGCAGATCTTCTCGCCTTCCGCGCGTCCCAGTGTGCCGCCGCGCACCGAGAAGTCCTGCGCGTAGACGGCCACCTTGCGTCCGTACACGTCGCCGAATCCGGTGATGACGGCCGCGCCGGCCTTGCCGTTGTTGATGTCGCCGCCGGCGAAGCGGCCGATCTCCTCGAACGTGCCGGTGTCGAGCAGCAGGTCGAGCCGTTCGCGGGCCGTGTTCTTGCCTTTGACGTGCTGGCGCTCGCGGGCGTGCGCCTCGGCGTCGCGCGCGAGTTCGGCGGCGCGGGCGACGGCCGCGCGGATCGGCTGCTGGCCGTCGACGGGCACGGTCGCGGCGCTGCCCGACGCGGCCGTCGATCCGGCGGCCGGTCCGCCCGTGTGCGCGCCTGCACTGCCAGCCGCAGCGCCGTCCGCGTTCGCCGCGGCGGTCTGCGTCATGTATCGTTGCACGGCGGGCGACTGCATGATGTCGGTCATTGCGCATCCCCCTTCCGTGTCGCGTCGGACGTGCCGCCGTCCGTCTTCGGTTTCGCGTTCGCGCCGTCCACGTCGAGCGTGACGAGCGTCTCCCCCGCCTCGACGCCGGTGGCCGGTCCGACGAAGATCTTCGTGACGGTGCCGGCGGCCGGCGCGTACACGTAGTTCTCCATCTTCATCGACTCGAGCACGACGAGCAGGTCGCCCTTGGCGACATGCTGCCCTTCGGCCACGTTGATGCGCGTGACGACCGCCTGCATCGGCGCGGCGATCACGCCCGGCCGTTCGGCGGTCTTCTGCTGGGCGGAGTCCGCGCGGTGCAGGCCGGCCCCGCGCAACGGCTGGGTCGGACGTTGGGCGCCGCGGGCGCGGGCCGAACCGGTGATGTTCTCGACGATGTCGAGCGGCACGGTGAGCTTGACGCGCTTGTCGTTCATTTCGATCACGAACGTTTCGGTCGGCGTCGGCTTCGCCTCCGCCGCAGAGCCCGCGCCGGCGGCGTTTCCGGCCGCACCGGCGCTGAGCGATGCGGGCTGGCCGGCGCGCGTCGCGTTCGCCTCGCGGTTGAGGTACTTGCGTTCGAGCCATTTGGTGCTGATGTCGAACGGATGCCCGTGTTCGGCGGTGAATTCGTCGTCGCGGAACACCTGATCGAACAGGCTGGCGGGCGTGGGCACGCCTTCGACGTGCAGTTCGCCGAGCGCGCGGCGCACGCGCGCCACGGCGGCCTCGCGGTTCTGTGCGGTGACGACGAGCTTGCCCATCATCGAATCGAACTTCGGCGAGATCGTGTCGCCTTCCACCACGCCGGAGTCGACGCGAATGCCGGGGCCGGACGGCCAGTCGAGCCTGGTGAGCGTGCCGGAGCTGGGGGTGAGGTTCTTGGCCGGATCCTCGCAGGTGATGCGCAGTTCGAAGCTGTGGCCGCGCGGCTCGGGCGGCTCGGTGAGCGCGCCGCCGTCGGCGATGGTGATCTGTTCGCGCACGAGGTCGAGGCCGCTCACCTCCTCGCTGACCGTGTGTTCGACCTGCAGTCGCGGGTTGACTTCGAGGAAGTACACCTTGCCGGTGTCGGTGAGCATGAACTCGCAGGTGCCGAGGCCGACGTAGCCGACCGCGTCGAACAGGGCCCGCGAGTAGCGCACGAGCTGGTCGTGCACGCCTTCGGGCAGGAACGGGGCGGGCGCCTCCTCGATGAGTTTCTGGTTGCGGCGCTGCACGCTGCAGTCGCGTGTCGAGTAGACGGCGAAGCGGCCGTGCGAGTCGCGTCCGCACTGCGTTTCGACGTGGCGTCCCTTGTCGATGAATCGTTCGACGAAGTATTCGTTGAGATCGCCGCCCTGCAGCGCGTCGTGGTTCATGTAGAAGCCGCGCAGCTCGTCGTCGCTGCGCACGATGGTGATGCCGCGTCCGCCGCCCCCGTCGGTGCGCTTCATCATGATCGGATAGCCGTGCGTGTGCGCGAAATCGTAGAGCGCGCGGATATCGCCGACCGACTCGTTGAGTCCGGGCACGGGCGGCACTTTGGCGCGCGTGGCGACGCGGCGGGCGGTGATCTTGTCGCCGAGATCGGTCAGGGCCTCGGGGCTCGGGCCGACCCATATGGCGCCGGCCTCGCTCACCTTGGCGGCGAAGGAGGCGACTTCGGAGAGGAAGCCGTAGCCCGGGTGCACCGCGTTCGCGCCGGATCGGCGCAGCACGTCGATGAGCAGGTCCTCGTTGAGATACGTGTCCTTGTAGGTGTCGCCGGGCAGCAGGTACGCCTCGTCGGCGAGCGCCACGTAGGGCGCCTCGCGGTCCTGTTCGGCGTAGACCGCCACCGTGGCGATGCCCATTTCGCGTGCGGTCCGCACCACGCGCAGGGCGATCTCACCTCGGTTCGCAATCAATAGTTTTTTGACATTTTGCGTCATGGCGTCAAAATATAGACCCGTTTACTGAAAACGCATGGGAACGATCTCAACAAAATTCCGGACGATCTTTTGTAAAGCTACACAAACGTAACCGCAACATCGCAGGTCTAGCCTGAGGCCTTGTAACTTGACGAAAGTGCACGCTTTTGCAAGACAAATCATGAATTTTCGTCAGATTCGCTTACTCAAACAAGGGGAACCATCATGCCATCCATCACCACTTCCGCGGCCTCGAACAGCCGCGTCCGCCGTACCGCTCTCGCCGTCGCCAAGCCGGTCGCGTTCGCCGTGCTGCTGTGGCTCGCCTCCGCCGCCGGCGCGGTGCCGATCCCGGGCACTCCGGTGCCGATCACGCTGCAGACCTTCGTGGTCATGGTCGCCGCTCTCACGATGGACTGGCGTCAGGCCGGCGCCGCCGTGGCGCTGTACCTGGCGGCCGGTGCGGCCGGACTGCCGGTGTTCGCCGGCAGCTCGTCCACCGCCGCCCTGCTCGGCCCATCCGCCGGCTTCCTGATCGGCTTCCTGCCGGGCGTGATCGCGACCGCACTGCTCAAGGGCACGGTTCGTCGCACCGTCGACGCGCATCCCGCCGCTGCGGCGCGCGTCTTCGCGCTGACGTCGCTGCGCTACTTCGCGGCCGCGATGATCGGCTGCGTGGCCGTCGTCTACGTGTTCGGCTTCGCCGTGCAGGCCGTGCTCACCGGCGCTCCCCTGCCCGCGATCATCCTCGCCTCGATGCCGTTCATCATCGGCGACGTCGTCAAGTCCGCCGTCGCCTCCCTGGTCGTCGCCGGCGCGGCCTCGCTGCGTCGATGATCGGTGCAACGAGCACCGGTCAGTCAATCAGCTTGAGTTAACGACCCGTCGCATTCCCACGTCATGCCAGCACGCCCACGTCGGCGGTGCGCACGACGTGGGTTTTGCCGTCCGGGGTGCGGATCATGAGCGAGGCGTCGGCGTTCAGGGCCAGCGCTTCGCCGCGCAGGGTGGAGCCGTCCGTGAAATGCGCCTCGACCTCATGGCCGAGCGTCCAGCACACCTGACGCGTCTCCTCAAGCAGCGTCGCGGCCTGATCGCGGGGGTCGGCGGCGAACGCGGCGATCCGCGAGCGCAGCCCGGCGGCAATGCCGGCGGCGATCCGATCGCGCAACGTGTCCGCGTCGGTCACGGCCGCATTGCCCGAATCGGCCGCATCGGCAGCGGCATTGCCGCGCAGATCGTAGTTCAGTTGCAGCGACGTGGCCTGCGCGGTGGGCAGGCGGTCGGCCGGCACGTCGAGATTGATGCCGATGCCGAAGACGAGAGCCACGTCGTCATCCGCGTCGTCCGCAGACACGTCGAAAGCAGCCGGCGACATCACCATTTCAGCGAGGATGCCGCCCAGTTTGCGCCCGTCGCAGAACAGGTCGTTCGGCCACTTGAGCATCAACTTGCCGTCATTCGCATCGCACACCGCCGCACGGATCGCGTCGAGCGCGGCAAGGCCGGCGATCATCTGCAGCCATCCGTTCACCCGTTCGTCGGTCGCGATCGCGCGCGGCGCACGAGCGACGAACGAAACGGTGAACGACTCCCCCGGCGCGCTCGTCCACGTATGGTCGAGCCGTCCGCGCCCCGCGGTCTGCCGGTCGGCGGCGACCACGGCAACCGAACGCCCAGCCGCAACCATCTCGCGCGCCATCGTATTCGTCGACCCGATCTCGTCGAACAGCAGCACCCCGCCGCCCACCGCCGCAACCGTGCGCGGCATCCGCACGGCCGCGCGGCGAACGGCATCCGCACCATAGGCACCGTCCAACACATCGTCATCAGCAAACTCGCTCATGCCATCAGCCTACCGCCGTCCGACCGGTCACCGCCAGACGGACCGTTACTCACCGTCCGACCGTTCAATGGCACGACGAGACCGCGCGCATCACCCCGCGAACTCAACCAGGCCAAGCCCGGCAAGCCGCTCCATCTCGGCTGCGGTGAGCGCGACGATGCGGCCGCCGCGCACGCACAACGCGGCGTCGATGACGGCATGGTCGCGTTCGACGAGCACGAACGGTTCGCCGAACGTCGTGAAGTCGCGCGTCCACGCGGCCCAGATGCGCTGTCTGGCATAGTCGTCGCCCGGCGTGCAGCTGGACCAGTACGTCAGATACTTGCCGCGCGAGCCGTCCCAGATCGCGCGCGGGACCCACGCGTTTCCGGCGCGCACGGCCGAGGCGACGTCGACGACACGCTCGTTCGACCAGTGGATCAGATCGTCGGATTCCCACACGCAGATGCCGGTGCTGCCGCGGCGTATCACACACAGCGCATGTCATCTGCCGGTAGCATGTGACAGCGCGATACCGCAATACGACGAAGCCGGACGGTCGACGGACCGTCAGGAGAGGACGCTGACCTCGCTGGCGAGCAGGTCCTGCGTGTCGCCGGAGGCGAGCCGCACGCTGATCGACGCGTCGTCGTTGAGCGCGACGACCGTGCCGCGCACCTCGCTGCCGTCGATGAGCTGCGCCTCGACGTCGCGTCCCATCATCCAGCACACGTGGCGCATCTCCGAACGCAGGCGGCTCGCCTGCACGATCGGCATCTCCACGAACGATTCAAGGCGTGTGCGCAGCGACTCGACCAGACGCGCGGCGATCATGTCGCGCAACGTCTCGATGGGCGGCAGCGGCGCGAAGTGCATCTGCAGCGACGTGGCCTGCGCGGTGGGCAGACGGTCGGCCGGCATCATCAGGTTGATGCCGATGCTGAAGACGACCGCCATGCTCACGTCGTCGTCGGGCAGCGGCACCGACTCGGTGAACGTGCCGCCGAGCTTCAGACCGTGGCAGTACACGTCGTTCGGCCATTTGAGATTGAACCCGCAGTCCGAGTAGAACGAGTGCGCGCCGCATTCGTCGAGCGTGTTCTCGAGCGCGTCGAGCGTGGCGAGCCCGGCGATCATCGACAGCCAGCCGTTGATCAGCTCGTCCTCGGCGACCGCGCGCGGGATCACGGCGATGAACGACATCGTGAACGAATGGCCCGGGTTGCTGATCCACGGGCGTCCGAATCGCGCCAGACCGTTCGTCTGGCTGTCCGCCGCGACCACGGAGATCGAGATGCCGCGCTCGGCGTCGCGCGCGATGTCGCCGGACTCGATCATGCGACGCGCCTGCGCGTGCGTCGAATCGATCTCGGCGAAGGTGACGGTCTTGTCGGCCACGCGCTCCGTGGCATCAAGGTGCGGCTGTACGATCTTCAACATTGAAATCATGCGATTCACCTTACGCCGGCGCTTCCGGCGCGTCAAAAATCGAGTCAATATACCGAGAACACGGGGTGTCGCAGGCCGTTTTGCCGGCATTTGCCTCAACAATCGCGAGGCTTCTGTTGTTTTCGTGGGTTAGTTTGTTGGTGTTGGTAGTTGGATGTTGAGTCCGCCGCATCTGAGCATGATGAGTGCGATGAGGTTGGTGACGTGGTGGAAGCCGTAGGCCATGCGGATGG
>NZ_JAFEJT020000053.1 GCF_018555435.2 Bifidobacterium amazonense | reverse complement strand
CGGCGTGTACATCGCCGCCGACTCGGGCGACGCGAGCTTCTACGACGCGATGATCTGGCTCGCCGGCGGCCGCCCGTTCCACACGTCGAACGACGGCAAAACCGTGACCATCGACCTCGCCGACGACGCGGGCACCAAAACGTTCACCGCGTTCTGGCAGAAGATGATCGACGAAGGACTCGTCGACACGCGTTCGTCGACATGGTCGGAATCGTGGAAGCGCAAGCTCGGCTCGGGCGCGGTCGCGTCCGTGTTCGCTGGCGCGTGGATGCCGTCGCTGCTGCTGTCCGACGTGCCGGGCGGATCCGGACTGTGGCGTGTCACGCGGATGCCGACCTCCGACGGCAAGCCGGCCAACGCGGAAAACGGTGGATCGGCGCTGTCCGTGCTGCAGTCCAGCCGCAAGCCGGACGCCGCGTTCCGCTTCCTCGACTACGTGTGCCACAGCAAGCACGGCATCGCCACGCGCGTCGACGGCGGCTCGTTCCCCGCGGACAAGGCCACGCTCAGCAGCGACGCGTTCCTCGACAAGACCACCGTCACCGACGAGCGCGGCATCGCCATACCGTACTTCGACGGGCAGCGCTACAACCGAGTGCTGGCCGAAGCGGCCGAAACCGTGTCCACCGGCTACCAGTACCTGCCGTTCGAGGTGTACGCGCGCAACGACTTCTCGTCCACAGTCGGCAAGGCGTACGACTGGTCCACGGCCAAATACAAGTACGATCAGGCCGTCGCCCGCATCGAGGACGGCGTGGTCGACTCCCACGGCAAGCCGCCGAAGCTGCCCGAGCATCCTGGCAAGCGCATCGCGCTGACCGATGGCATCGCCTCATGGCAGAAGGACTTGGAGGAGTACGGCTTCAACCAGGGCTTCACCATCGAATAGGGGAAGGCCGCGGGATTCGGCTGTCGATCAGGGGCGTTTTGCCGGGCCCATGTCATTTCGAGCGAGGTGGAGCCGAGTCGAGAAATCTTCATGTCCGTTGAACTGCAAGAGATTTCTCCGCTCGCTGTGCTCGGTCGAAATGACAGATGATACTTGCGCTCGGTTGGAATGACAGGTACTTGCGCTCGGTTGGAATGACGGGATATGTCACCGCGCGTTGCGCCGGTAGATCTCCTCCATGCCCTTGAAGATCAGGTCCGGGTCGTACACGTCGATCAGGTCCGTGTCGTCCTTGAACACGCGGCCCAGCCCGCCGGTCGCCACCACGGTGAAGTCCTCGGGGATTTCCGCGTGGAACTGCTGGATCGTGCGTTCGATGCCGCCGAGGAAGTTGTAGTAGAGGCCCGCCTGCATCGCCGTTTTCGTGCCGGTCGCCAGAATCGAGCGCGGCCGAGTGATCTCCACTTCCGGCAGCTGCGCGGTTTCGCCCCACAGCGCGGCCGCGGCGGTGCGGATGCCGGTCGTGATGAGCCCGCAGGTGATCGTGCCCGTGGCGTCCACGTAGTTGAACGTCGTGGCCGTGCCGAAATCGGCCACCAGCACGCGCCCGCCGTACTCCGCGTACGCGCCCACGCAGTCCGACAGGCAGTCTGCGCCCAGCGACTTCGGATCGTCGATGCGGATGTTCATGCCGGTTTTGACGCCCGGTCCCACGATCATCGGCTCCAGCCCGAGGAACTTGACGATGCTCGCACGGAACGAGTGCATCACTTTCGGCACCACCGAGCAGACGATCACGTCGTCCACGTCGTCCGGCGTGAAATGGCTGAACCCGAGGAACTGCGTGATCATCAGCCCGTACTCGTCCGACGTGTGGTGCGCTTTGGTGGAAATGCGGTACGTGCCGACGATGCGGCTGCCTTCGATGAATCCGAGCACGATGTTGGTGTTGCCGATGTCGACCGCGACAAGCATGGAAATCCCCTTCGTTGGCTGTGGCGCGCCGGCTGGACGCGCGATTGCACACCAGTCTAGCGCCGGTCGGACGCTGTCTGCGCGCGTTGGCAAGCGTTGGCGTGCATTGGCGTGGGATGATGCGGATCGACTCGCGCTGTTGCAAGCGTTGTCACAAGATGGATTTGCGGCAAACTTGCGGCAGATTTGCGGAACATGATCCGTATGCGGGCAATCGACGGCAATTTTCTGCCGGCGAGCGGGACCGACGAGTACAGTTTCGCGTATGAGCGAACGTATGGAAACGAATGGAAACCAGCCGATCACGACGTCAGCCGCGACGGCGGCGGCGACCGACGGCGGCGGACTCGAGCGTCTCGACCGGCGCAGCGTCGTCGTGCTGATCTGCGTGGGACTTGCGTGCGGCATCCTGTCCGGTCTGTTCGGCATCGGCGGCGGCACGATCATCGTGCCCGCGCTGGTATGGCTGGGCCTGAGTCAGCGTCACGCGGCGGCTACGTCGCTCGCCGCGATCGTGCCCACGTCGATTTCCGGCGTCGTTTCGTACGCGACCGAAGGCAACGTGAACTGGATCGCCGCGCTGCTGCTCGCGCTCGGCGTGGTCGTCGGCAGCCAGCTCGGCTCGCTGCTGCTCAGCCGGCTGCCCGAAGTCGCGCTGCGTTGGATCTGGGTCGTGTTCCTGATTTTCGTGATCATCCAGCAGGTCACGTTCACGCCGCCGCGCGAGGGGCATATCGTGCTGCACGTGTGGTCCGGCCTGTTTCTGGTGCTGCTGGGATGCGTGACCGGCGCGCTTGCCGGCGTGCTCGGCATTGGCGGCGGGGCGATCATGATGCCTGCGCTGTCGTTCCTGTTCGGCGCGAGCGATCTGATGGCGCGCGGCACGTCGCTGCTGGTGATGTTTCCCGGCGCGATTTCCGGCACGGTCGCGAATTGGAAGCGCGGGATCGTGCATTTGAAGAGCGGGCTGATCGTCGGCTGCTGTGCGGCTGTGACCGCACCGCTCGGCACGATGATGGCCGGCTGGCTCACTCCTCGCGCCGGGTCGCTGCTGTTTGCGGCGTGGCTGACGTTCCTTGCGGTGCGCAGCACGTGGACCGCGCTCAAGGCGACGCGCGCGGCGCGGGCCTGATTACGGGCGGCGGCGTAAGCTGCGGTCGTCGTGCGGGGATGGCCACGTGACAGGCAGTCGCGGAGTCTCGGAACAGGCAGACTAGTACTTTGTCGGACTTAATGTGACGGGTTCTGACTACCCCTCAGTCACTGCGTGACAGCTCCCCTGGCAAGGGGAGCCGAGAAATGAGAGCACCACAGTTTAAGTCCGACAAAGTACTAGGCAGAAGAAATGGGCACGGTGTCCCCATATGTGGGATTGAGGCGGATTGCGTGTGACCAAACGGTAATTTTCCGCGTGTCTGCATGGTACTTCCAGCGAAATCCCGGCAGGCGCGCTAGGATGGGAGCCGTTGACAACCACAAGGCCACGCGAACGGGGACGTTCCGCGGCCGCTGTTTCGAAGGAGAACCAGTATGGTCTACCGCATGATCTTCAATCAGACCGCCTATTTCGGCCGTGGCGCGATCAAGGAGATCCCGGCCGTCGCCAAGCAGCACGGCTTCACCAAGGCGTTCATCGTCACCGATCCGGTGCTGCTCGAGACCGGCACCGCCGAGAAGGTCACTAAGGTGCTCGACGAGGCGGGCATGCCGTATGAGGTGTTCTCCAACGTCAAGCCGAACCCGCCGGTCGAATGCATTCAGGACGGCGTGAAGAAGTTCGCCGAGTCCGGCGCCGACTTCCTGATCGGCCTGGGCGGCGGCTCCCCGCAGGACACCTGCAAGGGCATCGGCATCATCACCGCCAACCCGGAGTTCGCCGACGTGCTCTCCCTCGAGGGCGTCGCGGACACCAAGAATCCGTCCGTGCCGATCTTCGGCGTGCCGACCACCGCCGGCACCGCGTCCGAGACGACCATCAACTACGTCATCACCGACACCGCCAACAAGCGCAAGTTCGTCGCCGTCGACCCGCACGATATCCCGATCGTCGCGTTCGTCGACCCGGATCTGACCGACTCCATGCCGCGCGGCCTCAAGGTCGCGACCGGTCTCGACGCACTGACCCACGCGATCGAAGGTTACATCACGCCGGGCGCGTGGAGCCTGTCCGACTGCCTGTCCATGCAGACCATCCGCATGATCGCCAAGAACCTCGCCAAGTCCGCCGACGGCGACATTCCGGCCGGCGAGCAGATGGCGTACGCCTCCTACATCACCGGCATGGCCTACTCCAACGTCGGCCTCGGCTTGGTGCACGGCATGGCCCACCCGCTGGGCGGTCGTCTGGGCGTCGCGCACGGCGTGGCGAACGGCATTCTGCTGGCCCCGGTCATGGAGTACAACAAGGACTTCACCGGCGAGAAGTACCGCGACATCGCCGACGCGTTCGGCGTCGAGGACGCCTACACTGGCGACCTCGAGAAGGTGCGCGAGGAGGCCGTGCAGGCCGTGCACCAGCTGACCGTGGACCTCAAGAACCCGACCACGATCTCCGAGGTCGGTGCCACCGAGGCCGATCTGGCGCCGCTCGCCCACGACGCGTTCAACGACGTGTGCACGCCGGGCAACCCGCGCAAGGCCACCGAAGAGGACATCCTCGCGATCTACAAGTCGCTGATGTGACGGGTTCCGGTTCCCGGGATCACCCCCGATAATCCCGGGAACCGGAAACCGCACAATATCAAACAAGCCCGGAACCATGAATCCCATGATTCCGGGCTTGCGCATGTTCATATGAACGGAGCTTGGTTCCCGGGATGTTCACGAAGCAAGCCCGGGAACCAGAGGGTGGCGAGCATGCCTCACGCGCCTTTGTGCGCAATCGGCTTCCACTGCGCCTTGGCAAAAATCGCCTGGAAGGAAATCGGCACATAGCTGAGCATGTAGATCGGGAAGCTCAGCACATACGCGAACAGCTCCTTGTTGGTCGCGCCGATATGGTCGCGCTCCACAATAATCGTGAGCGCGGCGAGCCCCATCATCGTCAGTACCGCCATCACGATGCCGTTCGACCAGCCCAGCAGCGACTGCACCTGCGACTGCCACGTCACGAACCCGCACGCGGCGAACAGCCATCCCAGCATCATGCGCGCGATCGCCAGCACGGTGAACGGGCACAGCAGCAGCGTGAAGTCCACGGCCGAAAAATCGCGCTCACGCACCGCGCGCTTGATCAGCGCCGGGCCGTAATAGCGGAACACCTGCAGGAATCCCTTGCTCCAGCGCAACCGCTGGCGCCAGCTCTGCTGGAACGTGACCGGCTGCTCGTCGTACAGGATCGCCGTGCCGCAGTAGCCGATGCGGTCGCCGTGCAGCACCGAGTCCATCGTGAACTCCAGATCCTCGGTGAGCAGATGGAACTTCCAACCCTTGTTGCGCTGCATGACCTCCTTCGAGAACATGAAGCCGGTGCCGCCCACATGGCAGCTGGTGCCGAGCCGCATGCGCGAGGCGCTCAGGAAGCGAGATTCGCGGATGAACCACAGCGCCGAGCCGCTCGAAACCCAGTTGTCGGACAGGTTCACCGAGTTGCGGTAGCTGGTCAGGATCCTGAACCCGGACTGGAACGCCTTGTTCATCTCCTCGAAGTAGTTCGGTGCGAGACGGTTGTCGGCGTCGAACACGAAGAACGCGTCGTACCGGTCGCTGGCGCCGGATTCGTTCATCTGGTCGAGCAGGTAGGTGAGCGCGTAACCCTTGCCGATGAGCTCCTTGTTGAACCGTTCGATGACATGGCAGCCCTTGGAACGGGCCAGATCGGCGGTGTGGTCGTCGCAGTTGTCGGCGACGAGCCAGATGTCGATGAGACTGTCGGGGTACGTCTGCGATTGGATGTCGCCGATGAGGTTGCCGATGACGTTCTCCTCGTTGCGCGCGGAGATGAGGACGGCGTAATGCTTGTCCATCGGCGCGTCCGGGAAGGTGATCGGCTTGGACACCAGCGAGACGACGACGCAGATCGCCTGGTAGGCGATGCCGACGACGCCGACGATGTACATGAGGATGTCGAGGACGGATAACAGGGCCATCAGCGCCACCTGCTCCTTGGATTGTCGGACGCGGGCTTGTCGGACCCGTCGGCGTCGGTCTTGTCGGCGTCGTCGTCGGTTCCGGCCAGACCGGCCAGCCCATGCCGCTCCTCGTCCCACTTGCCGAGCACGCCCTTCGGGATCGCCACCGTCTCCGACTCGTCGAGCTGGCGCGCGGTGGGCAGGTGATACACCTGCTCGGCCAGATGCTGCAGCTCCTCGTCCATCGGCACGCGGGCGCTGGTGCCCTTGGCCGCGCGCGGCATATGCTCGGTCATCGGCTTGAACACGTGCTCGCCGATCGCCTCCGCGCCTTCGACCACCTTCGACTTCCTCACCGTGTCCGGATCGTACAGCAACGGCGAATCGACCAGTTCGTAGCGCTTCGTGTACACCTTGAAGATCGCCTGCAGGCTCGCGGTGATCGGCAGCGCGAGGAACGCGCCGAGCGCGCCGAACACCGAACCGAACACGAGCACCGCAAGGAACGCGATCGCCGGGTTCAGATCCATCGTGCGCTGCGAGATCTTCGGCGAGAGGATCAGGTTCTCGAACTGCTGGTAGACGGTGATGAACACGAGCACGCCGAGCGCGTACGCCACGCCGTTCGAGCCCCACGCGAACACGACCGGCAGCGCGCCGCCGATGTACGTGCCGACGGTCGGGATGAACTGCGAGACGATGCCGCAGAACAGCGCGAGCGGCAGCCAGTACGGCACATGGACGATCTCGAGGAAGATCGCCGTGCACGTCGCGTTGATGATCGCGAGGATCGAACGCGAGAACAGGAAGCCGGAGATCTGGTCCTGCACGATCGTCCACGCGAGCAGGAACCGGCGCTGCTGGTTGTCGCCGAGCCACTGGCACATACTGCGGCGCATCTTCGGGCCGGCGGCGGAAATATAGTACGTGACCATCACGATGGTCAGCAGGTCGAGCAGCGCGCCGAACAGGCCCACCGTGGTGTTGAACGCCTGGCCCGCGAAGTTCGCCACCCACGAGGACTGCAGGTTCTTGAAGATCTCGCCGCCGAGCGCGTCGATCTCCGGCATCCTGAACGAACTGTACTGGTTGACCAGCTCGACGATCTGGTCGTAGAGGGCGGGGATGCCCTTGACCATCGAGATCACCTGCTGCACGAACATCGAGCCGAACAGCGCGAACAGCGCGACGATGATGACCGCCAGTCCGATCAGGCTGATCGCGGACGCGACGCCGCGCTTCCAGCCGTGCCGGATCATGATGAGCACCATCGGCTCGATCGCGAGCGCGATGAAGACCGAGATCACCAGATCGAGCACGATGTAGTCGATCTTGCCCCACGAATTCCATACGAAGTATGAGAGGAACACGGCGATCGCCGCATACAGCAGGCCGCGTCCCCACCAGTCCGGCGGCCTGCGCGAGTCGCCCTTCGCCGGGAACACCGACGCGAAATCGATTCTTTGCTCATCCTGCTTGGTCATGGCTCCCCATTCTAACGTCGGTGGGGCATTTCGACATGGTCCCGGCGGATGATGCGGCTCTTCGCGCCGCGCTTGTATGCTGAAGGCATGCTGAATGTTTCGATCGTCATTCCCGCGTGGAACGAAGCCGAACGCATCGCCGACTGCCTGCTGAACACGATCCGGCAGACCGTGATGCCGTACGAGATCATCGTCGTCGACAACCGTTCGACCGACGACACGTGCGCGATCGTGGAACGGTTCATGAAGGAGCACCCGGAGGCCCCGATCAAGCTGTTGCACCAGAACGCCGAGCAGGGGCTCATCCCGACGCGCAACTTCGGCCTGAACGCGGCCACCGGCGACGTGCTCGGCCGTTTCGACGCGGACTGCATGATCAAGCCGGACTGGGTGGAGGTCGTCGCCGGCATCTTCACCGAGGATCCGGAGGCGATGGGCGCGACCGGCCCGGTCATGTACTACGACATGCCGTCGCGTCATTTCGGGCTCAAGGGCGACAATTCGATCCGCAAGCGCATCTACCGCGCCGATGGCGGCCAGCCGCTGCTGTTCGGCTCGAACATGGCGGTGCGGGCGAGCGCGTGGCGTCAGATCGAGGGCGAGGTGTGCCGCGACAAGTCCGACGTGATGCACGAGGACATCGACCTGTCGCTGCATCTGATCGGCAAGGGGCTCAAGACCGTGTATTCGCCGCGCATGATCGCCGGCATGAGCGCGCGGCGCATGGACACGTCGCTCGGCTCGTTCCTCAACTACATGCGCCGCTTCCGCAACACGTTCGACGCGCATCCGCAGCATTGGCGCAAGCACAAGCCGGAGATCCTGTTCACGGCCATGTATCCGGCGATGCACCTGTTCTATCCGGTGTGGCAGAAGGTGCTCAACACCGCGGACATCAACCCGGCCGAGGCCGCGTGGATCAACGAGCAGATGAAGATCGCCGAAAAGCAGGGCCGCGAGCTCTACGACGAGACCCCCACCGACGAGGAGTACGACGAAAAGCACGAGTAACGGTACGCATCGTCGCATCGTGTGACCGGCGGAGGCCGGCATATGCGGCGCTGGACGCGCTCAAGGCCGTTCGGGCGGGATCCCGGCGGTCTCACGACCGGCGATCAAGACCAGTTGCACACTTTCCGAGACGGTCCCCGATCGTTGGCGCAAGAAATCCGGGATATGACGCCGTTCGTCCCGGATTTCTTGCGTTGAGGGCCGGTCAGTGCAAGTATTCCGGGACGGATGGGCTGTTTTCCCGGATTTCTTGCGGTGGGGATGTGTCAGTGCAAGTATTCCGGGATGAGTGGGTCGTTTTCCCGGATTTCTTGCGTTTGATGACAGTGACAGCGGTGCACATGCGTC
This sequence comes from Bifidobacterium amazonense, assembly GCF_018555435.2. GTDB lineage: Bacteria > Actinomycetota > Actinomycetes > Actinomycetales > Bifidobacteriaceae > Bifidobacterium > Bifidobacterium amazonense. The sequence goes on along the minus strand of NZ_JAFEJT020000053.1, from coordinate 14,044 downwards.
TGCGGGATGATGGCGTATCTGGCCGGGTGGGGATAGAGTGGTCGTATGAGCATAGACAACACTCAGGGGAATGTTGGTTTTCAGGCGGCGCCGATGATGGCAGGGCCGCAGTATCCGTATCCGCCGCAGCCGGTGCCGCCGGATCCTGCGGCGGCGGTCTCGATCCGCGGCCTGTTCAAGCGTTTCGGCGAGAAGATCGCCGTCAACGGCCTGTCGCTCGACATCCCGGTCGGCTCGTTCTACGGCTTGGTTGGCCCGAACGGCGCGGGCAAGACCACCACGCTCAACATGGTCACCGGCCTGCTTGTGCCGGATGGGGGACTGGCGATGATCCTCGGCCGCGACGTGTGGAGCGACGTGAACGCGGCCAAGCGCGCGATCGGCGTGATGCCGCAGCCCGGGCAGATCTTCGACCGGCTCACCGGCCTGCAGCTGCTCGTCTACTCGGGCATGCTGCGCGGCATGGGCCGCGACGAGTCGGTGCGCCGCGCGAACGACCTGCTCACTGCGTTCGATCTGACGGGCGCGGCGAACACGATGGTCGCCGACTATTCGGCCGGCATGACCAAGAAGATCTGCCTCGCCTCCGCGATGATCCACAGCCCGCGCATCCTCGTGCTCGACGAGCCGTTCGAATCGGTCGATCCGGTCTCCAGTGCGAATCTCAAGGACATTCTCGCCGAATACGCGTCCACCGGCGGCACGGTGATCATCTCCTCACACGTCATGGCGCTGGTTGAGAAGATGTGCACGCATGTGGCCGTGATCAACAACGGCCAGGTGTGCGCGGCCGGCACGGTCGACCAGGTCGCCGCCGGCGAGGATCTCGAGGACCGCTTCCTGCAGCTGGTCGGCGGCCGCCACGAGGCCGCGCATCTCGCGTGGCTCGACGGCGGCTCGAACGGCGTGGCCACCCCCGCCGCCCCGACCGGCGAGGCCATCCGATGACCGCCGCGCTCACCCTCGTCCGCCTGCGCTGGGCGCTCACCCTCGCCACGCTCAGGAAATCCGCATGGCAGACCGTCGCCTACGTGTTCGCGATCCTCCTCGCGATCGGCACGGTCATCGCCACCGCCTCGGCCGCATGGAACATCGGCGACTGGGCCGCGTTCGTCCAGCTGAGCCCCGACATCGCGCCCATCAACGTCCTCGGACCGCACGGCATCGTCAACACGGTCGTCGTGATCCTTGGCGCATCGATCACGCTCATGGTCGGCCTGGTGCAGATCATGCTGCTCGGCGAAGGTTCCACGATGAGCCCGCGCAAGTTCGCGCTCTACGGCATCCCCGACCGTGAGCTCCAGTTCGGCCTGCTGCTGTCCGGCCTGTCCGGCATCCCCGCGATCACCGGCGTCGTCTCGCTGATCCTGTGGTCGCTCGTCTACCGCGCGATGGGCCCGGCCGTCGTGCTCGCGTCCGTCGTCGCCGCGCCGCTCGCCGTCATCACGATGATGAGCGTGTCCAAGCTGCTGCTGTCGCTCGCCACCACGCTGGTCACGTCCAAACGCGGGCAGGGCGCGTTCTACATCGTCATCGTCATGCTGTTCGTCTCGGTCTGCCAGCTGCCGAACATCCTCGTCAACTCGGGCGCGGCCGACAACATGAGCCTTGAGGCGGCGTGGGGCGCGGCGAACGTCATGGCATGGACCCCGTTCGGCGCCGCGTTCCAGCTGCCGTACGACGTGTTCGTCGGCGACTGGCCGGCGTTCGTGCTGCGCATCGCGATCCTCATTGCCACGTGGATCGTCTGCTTCGCGCTGTGCACCTGGTGCCTGCGCCGCGAACGGCTCACGGCTAACGCGGCCGGCGGGCGAACGGTCGCCGTCAAGGGCATCGGCGCGTTCGGCTGGATGCCCGACTCGCCGTCCGGAGCCGTGTCCGCGCGCCTGATCACGTATCTCAAACGCGACCCACGGCAGGCGATGCTGTTCATCATGCCCGTGTTCTTCGTCGTCATCTTCGCCCTGCAGTCGCGCGGCATCAGCCAGATGGTGTGGGGTGCGATCGCCATGTCCGGCTGGATGATGCCCATCACCGAAAGCAACGGCCTCGCCTACGACGGCCGCGGTTTCACGATGCAGGTCATCGCCGGCGTGCCGGGCATCACCGACCGTATCGGCCGCGTGCGCGTGTTCGCCGGCATCGCCGTCGCCTATCTGCTCGTGCTCGCCGTCGCGGTCGCCGTGTTCACCGGCGACTGGGCGAGTCCGTCCGGACTGCTCACGGGCGCGACGTTCACGGCGCTCGGCATCGGCTTCGCGTGCTCCTCGCTCGGACTGGCGGAGATCACGTCCTGCACGCTCATGTATCCGGTCGCGTCTCTCGACAAGCCGTTCTCCTCGCCGCAGGGCCGCGCGATGGCGCAGGGCTTCTTCCCGCTCGTCTACATGCTCGGCAGCCTGCTGGCCATGCTGCCGACCGGCGTTGTCGCGCTCGTACTGCTCGTCACCGGCGTGTTCGACGGCCTGTACTGGCTGCTCATCCCGGTCGCGCTCGTCAACGGCGCGGCCGCGCTCGCGGCCGGGACGTGGCTCGGCGGTAAGCTGATGGATGCGCGGATGCTCTCGATCGTCGTGACGCTCGACTCGTTCGCGTCACTGCAGCAATAACGTCGCCCATGCCGGCGTTCCGGAGGAAGATACGCGCCGGATCGTGCGGACGGAAGGCCGGCCGTGCCTCACGGACCGTCGGCCGTGCGGATGGACGATACGGACAGTAGACGGACAGTAATAGTAAGGAGCGTGACGTGCCGGACAGGACGACGCCACAGCCGCAACGTCGGGAACCAGCGCGACGACGCATCGTCACCGTCGTCGTCTCCGCCATCGTCACCGTGGCCGTATGCGTGGGATACGTCGCCGCGGACATCGCCGACATCGTGCCCGGACCGCTCACGTTGCGACAGGTGACGCGACGGACGATCCCGGACGCTCCCGACGTGATCGCCGCGGGCTCGATCGCCGGCACGCTCGACTCGACGCGCGCGGTCGACAAGTCAGCCGCATCCAAGCTCATCGACGAACTCGCGCAGGCGGACGGCGTGGGCGACTCGTATTCGGTCATGATCGTCGACGCGAACGGCGGTGCGGTCGCGCAACGCAACGCGGACACGCCGCGGGAGCCGGCCTCGACGATGAAGACGCTGACAGCGCTCGCCGCATCCTCCACGCTCGACATGGGCTCCACGCTCGACACGCAGACCTATCTCATCCAACACGACGACGGCAGCGCCAGCCTCGTGCTCAAAGGCAACGGCGACATGCTGCTCGGCTCCGGCGACAGCGACCCCGACCACGTCAACGGGCGCGCCGGACTCGGCACGCTCGCCGCGCGAACCGCCAAGGCGCTCAAGGCGCGCGGCATCGGCACGGTCACGCTCACACTCGACGACACGCTGTTCGGCGGCGACCGCTACCCGAACGGCATCGACGAGAACAACGAAGGCGATCTCTACTACACGGGCGTCAGCTCCATGGCCATCGACGGCGGCCGGCAGTGGGACGGGGGCGCCCCCGCCGATCCGGACACGTTCAGCGCCTACCCGACGCTCAGCCAGCACACCGCGGCCGACGCGGCCGACGCGTTCGCCGCGCGCCTCGCCGAACAGGGCATCACCGTGAACGGCGACGTGACGGACGGAACCGCGCCGAGCGGCACCAGCCCCATCGCCTCCGTCTCCTCCGCGACGCTCGCCGAAATCCTCGCGTTCGCCCTGCGGCACTCCGACAACACGCTCGCCGAGGAATTCGGACGGCTCACCGCGCTCAAACTCGGCGAGGACAATTCACCCAAAGGCGGCGTCACGGCCGTACGCAAGGCGCTCGGCACGCTCGGCATCGACCTGACCGGCCTGACCATGGCCGACTGCTCCGGACTCACGCCCGGCTCCACACTCACCGTGCGCACGCTCGCGGCCGTGCAGGCGCACAATCTCACCGTCTCCGGCGCGGCCGCGGCCGCCGAAGGACTGTCCGTGCCCGGACTCGTCGGCACCGCGCTGAACCGTGCGGTCAGCGCGGACACGGCCGGACTGCTGCGCGTCAAGACCGGCAGCCTCGGCGAGGTCACGTCGATGACCGGCAACGTGTCCAGGCTCGACGGCGGGGCGCTCGCGTTCGCCGTGATCGTCAACAAGCCCGACGACATGACCGCCGCTCGCGCGGCCATCGACCGGTTCGTCGACGATCTGGCAAGACTGTAGCGGCACGACGCAGACGCACGACCGTACAAACATGACCGCAGAGGACAGCGCAGGCGCAACATGGCATATTCGGCAAGACTGAAGGCCGGAATCGGCGCGGTACGATCCACGCTCGGCACTCTCGGCATCGGCGTGCAGGACGAGCGGTTCGCCCGGCACGGCGAGCACGAACCCGACGCGGACGCGCCGCTCGTGCTCGTCGCCTGCTCCGGCGGGCGCGACTCGATCGCGTTGGCCGCACTCGCCCGAACCGTATGCGCGACGCTCGGCGTGCGCTGCGGCGCCGCGATCATCGACCACGATATGCAGTCCGGCTCGGCGCAGGTCGCCGACCAGGCCGCCGCACGATGCCGCGGACTCGGACTCGACCCGGTCATCGTACGTCGCGTCAGCGTCGACGACGACGGCAGGGGAGCGGAGGCGGCCGCACGCGACGCACGCTACGCGGCGCTCGCCGACATCGCACGGGCGACGATGGCAAGCGTCGTGCTGCTCGCGCACACGAAAAACGATCAGGCCGAAACCGTGCTCATCGGACTGCTGCGATCCGCCGGCGTCGACGCACTCGCCGGCATGCCCGCCGCGTTCGAGCGCGACGGCGTGCGCTACGCGCGACCGCTGCTGTCGCTCACGCGTGACGACACCACGGGGGTGTGCCGTGACCTGGGACTTGAGTGGTGGGACGATCCGACCAACGGCGATTTGCTGGACGACGCCGACGATGGCAACCCGCCCGTCGACAAGGTCCCGGCCAATGCCGCCGAACTGCCGGCGCCGCAGCTGCCGCTGCGCTCGCGTATTCGCCATGGGCTGATCCCCTATCTGGAGGATTTCGCCGGACGCGATATCGTCGCGCATCTGGCCGACGGGGCCCGGCCGGTCCGCCGCGACAAGGAATATCTGGACCTGCAGGCGGACGCGGCGGCCGCCCGCACGCGGCTCGACCCGGCCGGCGACGTGCTGCGCTGGTCCGTCAAGGCGCTGGAATCCGAGCATCCCGCGATCCGCACGCGCGTCATCGCCCACGACCTCGCCGCGGCGGGAGTGCCGGCCACCGCCCGGCAGATCGAATCCGTCGACCGTCTCGTGGCCGACTGGCACGGACAGTCCGCCGTGCGACTTCCCAGAGGTTATTCAGTATTCCGTCAGAAACACGTCATTCGCGTGTGCCAAGATGGTGGGCATGCGAATCGCTGATGTGCACAATGATATCGACCACGAACTGGTCAGCAAAGAACGTATCGACGAGAAGATACGCGAGGTCGCCGCGCAGGCGAGCGAGGACTACCGCGGCAAGAACCCGCTGCTGATCGCGGTGCTCAAGGGGGCCGTGAACACGATCGCCGCATTCTCGCAGGCGATGAGCATCCCCGTCCAGCTCGACTTCATGAGCCTGTCCAGCTACGGTTCGGGCACCACATCGAGCGGCACCGTCACGATTCGGCAGGATCTGTCCACCGACGTGCGCGGCCGCCACATCCTGATCGTCGAGGACATCATCGACTCGGGCCGCACGCTCGCATGGCTGGTCGACGAGCTCAAGCGCCGCGGCGCCGCCTCCGTCGAGATCTTCGCGCTGCTCGAAAAGCCGTCCCGCCGCGAGGTCGACGTCGACGTGAAATACCACGGCTACGAGATCCCCGACGAGTTCGTCGTCGGCTTCGGCCTTGACTACGACGAGCGCTACCGCAACCTCGACTCGATCGCAGTGCTCAAGCCCGCAGTGTATCAAGGAGTGAATGCATGAGCTACCCTCAGGGGCCGCAGGGACCGGGCAACAACAATAACCCGTTCAACCCCTTCAACGGCAATCCGTTCAACCGCAACGACAACAACGGCGGCAACGGCGGCAACAACGACAACGGCCGCAAGCCGTTCTGGCAGTCCCCGTGGCTGTGGGGCGTGCTGATCGTCGTCATCGCGATCGTCTCGTTCCAGATCTTCACCGGATCCGGCGCGCAGACCATCGACACGAAGGACGGCATCTCGCTGCTGCAGTCATCCGACATCAAGTACGCGGAGATCGTCGACAACACGCAGCAGGTCAAGCTCGAACTGGCCAACGACTACGTCAAGGCCGACCCGACCACCGGCAAGACGCGCAACTACGGCAAGACCGTGCAGTTCTACTACGCGTACGCGCAGAGCGCGCAGGTCGTCCAGCTCATCAACAAGGCCAATCCGACCAACGGCTGGAACACGACCATGCGTCAGAGCGGCATCCTGAGCTATCTGGCGAACATGCTGTTCCCGATCATCCTGCTCGTGGGCCTGTGGTGGCTGCTCATGCGCAACATGGGCGGCGCCGGCGGCATGTTCGGCATGGGCGGCAAGAAGAACAACGGCAAGCTGCTCGACGGCCAGACCCCGAAGACCAAGTTCGCGGACGTGGCCGGCGAGGACGCGGCCGTGCAGGAGGTCGAGGAGATCAAGGACTTCCTCAAGGACCCGTCAAAGTACAAGGCGCTCGGCGCGCGCATCCCGCGCGGCGTGCTGCTGTACGGCCCTCCGGGCACCGGCAAGACGCTGCTCGCGCGAGCCATCGCAGGCGAGGCGGGCGTGCCGTTCTATTCGATGGCCGGCTCCGACTTCGTCGAGATGTTCGTCGGCCTCGGCGCCTCCCGCGTGCGTGACCTGTTCGACGAGGCGAAGAAGAACGCCCCGGCGATCATCTTCATCGACGAGATCGACGCCGTCGGCCGCAAGCGCGGCTCCGGCATGTCCGGCGGCCACGACGAGCGCGAGCAGACGCTCAACCAGCTGCTCGTCGAAATGGACGGCTTCGACAACGACACCAACCTCATCATCATCGCCGCGACCAACCGTCCCGACGTGCTCGACCCGGCACTGCTGCGCCCGGGCCGCTTCGACCGCCAGGTCGCCGTCGAGGCCCCGGACCTCGAAGGCCGCGAGCAGATCCTCAAGGTGCACGCCAAGGGCAAGCCGTTCGTGCCGGACGTCGACCTGCACATGGTCGCCGTGCGCACGCCGGGCTTCACCGGCGCCGACCTGGCCAACGTGCTCAACGAGGCCGCGCTGCTGTGCGCCCGCGCCGGCGCGCAGCTGATCGACAACCGCGCCATCGACGAGGCCATCGACCGCGTGCAGGCCGGTCCGAAGCGCCGCTCCAAGGGCATGGCGCTCGACGAGCTGCGCAACACCGCATACCATGAGGGCGGCCACGCGCTCGTCGCCGCCGCGCTGCACAACACCGACCCGGTCACCAAGGTCACGATCCTGCCGCGAGGCCGCGCGCTCGGCTACACGGCCGTGATGCCGACCTCCGACCGCTACTCGCAGTCGCGCAACCAGCTGCTCGACCAGATGGCGTACGCGATGGGCGGCCGCACCGCCGAGGAGATCGTCTTCCACGATCCGACCACCGGCGCGTCCAACGACATCGAGAAGGCCACGAACATCGCCCGTACGATGGTGCTCGAATACGGCTTCTCGAAGAAGCTCGGCGCGATCAAGTGGGGCAGCGAGGACACGAACGGCGCCGACTACGACGCGCTCGCGCCGCACAAGTACTCCGACCAGACCGCCGAGATCATCGACGACGAGGTCCGCCAGCTTGTCGAGACCGCGCACACCGAGGCATGGAACATCATCAACCAGAACCGCGACGTGCTCGACGAGCTCGTCCGCCAGCTGCTCGTCAAGGAGACCCTGAACGAGAAGGAGCTGGCCGAGATCTTCTCGCACATCCGCAAGGCGCCGGAACGTCCGGTGTGGCTGTCGGACGACCTCCGTCCGGACTCCGACATTCCGCCGGTCGAGATCCCCGAATCGCTCAAGCGTTCGGTGGGCATGAAGCCGGGCGAGTGATCGGCCGATTGATATGAACGGGCAGTGAGGGGCATGTCAGGCAAATGGCATGTCCCTCGCCGTTTTTATGCGAGGTTTTACAGGCGGGTCTTTGGCCTGCCGGACAGGAAGGAACTTGCTGATGAAGATAACCGCGACCGACGTCACGCTGCACGTCGATGCCGATGGCGTCGACGAGACGACGCTCGCACTGCTGCGCGGCCACGCGCACGTCGACGTCATCGTGCACTGCGACGATCCGCGGATCGAGACGATGCTGTCCGGCGCGCGGGTGCGCATCAGCGTCACGGCCGACGACGGAAACGTTGCCGACGACGATCGGACCGCATCCGACGACCGTAACGGCCGTAACGGTTCCGGGCACGCAGTCGGCGACGCGGTCGGCGTCGACGACGCGACGTTCCGCACCGCGGTGATCTCCATGGACAGCGAATCGCACGACGCGGAACGGCTGTTCCGTTCGGCGATCGTCGCGCTCGACGGCATCCCCGGCAACCAGGTCGACGGCATCTCGCCGCTGTATCACGTCAGCAACATCGACGGACCGGACGCGATGGCCGCCGTCATGCAGATCACGACGAAACTCACCGCACGGCAGCTCATCGCCACGCTCGGCGCGGTCGAATCGTCGCTCGGCGGCGACGTCGACCTCGATCTCGTCGACATGCCCGGAGTGACCAGCGACGAACCGGACTGCCGCGTGCCGTGGCCGAGCGCGCGCGAACACGCGTCGGTACTCGCCCCGTGGATGGACATGGACCCCGAGGCCCGGCTCGGCAAGGATCCGGTCTCGTTCCTGCTCGCCATGGCCCCCGACGCCGGTCGAGTCGGACTGCTGTCGGACAACTGGATCATCGGAGGCACGCTATGACGGCACGTCGCACCCCGTGGTGGTATTACCTTGTCGCGATCATCGGCGGCCTGTTCGGCGGCATGCTGCTCGCCAAATACGATGAGACGTCCGGACTGGCCCTGCTCGGCGTGCCATGGTTCATCTCCGCGCTGCTGCTGCTCATCGGCGTGACCGTGCTCGTCATGGCATTGCAGGTGCACAAGTACGCGACCACCGATCCGCGCAAGCGTGCCGCGCTCAAGCCGCTGGACCCGCAGAAGGCCGTGTCCACGCTCGTGCTCGCCAAGGCGCTCGGACTGGTGGGGGCCGCGCTCGCCGGATGGTATGGCGGGCAGATCCTGCTCAGCGTCTCGCATATGGAGGCCGCCTACTATTCGCAGGCCGTGCTCGAATGCGCGATCGCATGCGTGGCGTGCGTGGCCGACATGGTCATCGGGATCGTGGGGGAGTGGCTGTGCCAGCTGCCGCCCACCGAAGGACCGGAAAACCCGAAGATGAAGGCCGCGCAGCGTCAGCGCAACGTGGCCTCCGCCGCCGTCAAGACCAGGCACTGACGGCGGCGGTCCGCTGCGTCTTTTGCGTCTTTGCGGGCTGTCGGAGCCGCCGCGTCACTGCTGCGGGACGCGGATCATGGCCTCCTGGGCCATCGCGGCGACCAGTTCGCCGTCCTGCGAATACACCTTCGCCACGCCCAGACCGCGGCCGTGCGCGGCGGTCGGCGTGTCCTGCACGTACAGATGCCACTGGTTGATGTCCACGTCGCGATACCACCACATCGAATGGTCGATCGACGCGTAGGAGATGCCCGGCGTGGAGATCGACAGTCCGGCGCGACGCAGCACCGGCTCCATCATCACCTGATCGCAGCCGAGCGCGAGCATCGCACGGTGCATCACCTGCGGCACGTCGGCCGTGCCGTCGGCCTTCATCCACACCATCTGCCTGCCGGAATCCTGCGCGGCGCTCTCCTTGTCCGCGCCGAACATGATCGTCCGCGTGACGTGACGGATGTCGAACGGCGACTTCTTCGCATAGAACTTCGCGAACGGCGACTGGTCGGCGTACGGCTCCATCAGCTCCTTCGCGCTTTTCAGCGACTCCGGGGCGGGCACGTCCGTCGGCATCGGATCGGCGAACTCCACGCCGGACTGTCCGGCGACCTGGAAACTGGCGATCGCGGTCAGGATCGGGCCCTCCGACTGCGTGACGTTCACGCGACGGGCCGAGAACGAACGGCCGTCGCGCAGCTTCTCCACATCGAACAGCAGATCCTGCCGGATATCGCCGGCCGCGATGAAATAGCCGTGGATCGAATGCGGCAGACGCGCCGGATCGACCGTCTTCGACGCGGCGATCAGCGACTGCGCGATCACCTGGCCGCCGTAGACGCGGCCCGTCGGGAAATACAGGCTTTCGCCGTTGATATACGAATGCCCGCGGTATTCGGACGGTTCCCCGAGCCGCAGCACCTTCACCAGACGTTCCAGCGGTGTCAGCGTGTCCGACTTCGTCATCGTGTTACTCCTGCCTCTTGACTGTGACTGGTGAGCAGTTTATCCGGTCGAGGTAAAGAGCCGCGGGGCGTTTTGTAACGAGCGTAAGGAGCGGGTGAACGGGAAGCTACACGGGTATCCTGAGGTGATGGCATCCGTGCCGGGCCGGAACCTTATGGGGTTTATGAACTTCTCGGATATCGGGTTCTTCGCGTTTGGCGTGCGGGGGTCTATGGCCGGGAGGGTCTATGGCCGGGAGCAGACCCACGTGGTCTGGTCTCGGAATCACGCTGTCGCGCGATGCTGTGTCGCCGCTGGCTTTCGGCTACGGAGTTCCGCCAGATCCAAGGCACATGGTGACGGCTGTTGAAACCGTTGAAACCAGCAGCGGAAGCCGGAATCCGGCGGAATCGTCCGAATGTGGGGAAATCGGAACGTTTGCATGCGCCCATATCCGAAAGTGGGGAAGAAGCGACGCGACACGCCGATTGTTGAACCCGTACAAGCTGTCGATTTCCCCACATTCGGAACATCACGCCGAATGTGGGGAAACCGACAGCATGAACACCCGTCGTGAGCGGTGCTGGTGCTGCTTGTTTCCCCACTTTCGAAAACGGTCGGCGTCGGTCGTCTTATCTGGGTCCGTTCATGCTGTCGATTTCACCACATTCGCCGTCGCCCGGCACCCTGTTGGCGTTTCCGCGGGCCGGTCGAAGGGGAATGTGGGGAAATGGAGACAATAACGCCGATTGTCGGGGCCGAGCGGACAGTGCCGAGCGGACAGTGTCTAGCCCGAGCGGATAGCTGACACCCGTTTTGGGGCATGACTGATAACGTCGAGAACACCTGCGATAGCCGTCAACCATGTCCCGAAACATGGCATCAACCATCCGGTAAGACCAGACAGGACCAAATCCGCGCGAATCGGCTCCCTGCGCTTCGGCAACCGGAGGAACCGGTATATAAAGAAGAGGGGTTTGGGCTGATTCCTGTGGGAATGGACCCAAACCCCTCTCTGTTAGGTCTTGTGCAGTTATGAACTCGCCTTGTGGCGAGACTCATTGTTACCTCGCGGCTGTCGCCGCTCGGCTGAGCCTAAAAACAGCACACTGTGCTGTTTTCTTAACGGCTCAGCGCGTCAGCTTGCGGTGCAGGCGGTGCGGGCGGGCCGCATCCTCGCCGAGGCGGGCGACGCGGTTCTCCTGATACGCCTGGAAGTTGCCCTCGAACCAGTACCACTTGGCCGGGTTCTCGTCGTCGCCCTCCCACGCGAGGATGTGCGTGGCGACACGGTCGAGGAACCAACGGTCATGGGAGATGACCACGGCGCAGCCCGGGAAGCCGAGCAGCGCGTTCTCCAGCGATTCCAGCGTCTCGACATCCAGATCGTTCGTGGGCTCGTCGAGCAGCAGCAGGTTGCCGCCCTGCTTAAGGGTCAGGGCGAGGTTCAGACGGTTGCGCTCGCCGCCGGACAGCACGCCCGTGAGCTTCTGCTGGTCGGAACCCTTGAAGCCGAAGCTGGCCACATAGGCGCGCGTCGGCACCTCGGTGCCCGCCACGTCGATGAAGTCGAGGCCGCCGGAGACCGCCTCCCACAGGTTCTTGTTCGGGTCGAGACCCTCGCGGTTCTGGTCGACGTAGCTGATCTTCACAGTCTCGCCGATCTTCAGCTCGCCGCTGGTGAGCGGCTCAAGGCCGACGATCGTCTTGAACAGCGTGGACTTGCCGACGCCGTTCGGACCGATCACGCCGACGATGCCGTTGCGCGGCAGCGTGAACGACAGGTCGTCGATGAGCACGCGGTCGCCGAACGCCTTGTGGATGTGGTTCGCCTCGAGCACCACCGAACCCAGACGCGGACCGGCCGGGATCTGGATCTCGGAGAAGTCGAGCTTCTTGTTGTTGCGCGCCTCCTGCTCCATCTGGTCGTAACGCTCCAGACGGGCCTTGTTCTTGGCCTGACGGGCCTTCGGCGAGGAACGCACCCAGTCGAGCTCGTCCTTGAGGCGCTTGGCGAGCTTCGCGTCCTTCGCGCCCTGGATCTCCATACGCTTGGCCTTCGTCTCCAGATACGTGGAGTAGTTGCCCTTGTACGGGTACAGGTGGCCGCGGTCGACCTCGCAGATCCATTCGGCCACGTTGTCCATGAAGTAACGGTCGTGGGTGACGGCGATGACCGCGCCCTTGTACTGGTGCAGGAACTTCTCCAGCCACAGGATCGACTCGGCGTCCAGGTGGTTGGTGGGTTCGTCAAGCAGCAGCAGGTCCGGGGCCTCGAGCAGCAGCTTGCACAGGGCCACGCGGCGGCGCTCGCCACCGGAGCACACCTTCACCGGGGTGTCCGGATCGGGGCACTGCAGCGCGTCCATCGCCTGCTCGAGCTGCGAGTCGAGATCCCAGCCGTTCGCCGCGTCGATCTCGGTCTGCAGCTTGCCCATCTCCTCCATGAGCGAGTCGAAGTCGGCGTCCGGGTTCGCCATCTCCTCGCCGATCTCGTTGAAGCGGGCCACCTTCTCGGCGATCGGGCCGAACGCCATCTTGATGTTCTCGCCCACGGTCTTCGTGTCGTCCAGCGGCGGCTCCTGCTGCAGGATGCCGACCGTGAAGCCCGGGGTCAGGTACGCCTCGCCGTTGCTCACGGTTTCGAGGCCGGCCATGATCTTGAGCAGCGTCGACTTGCCCATGCCGTTCGGGCCGACCACGCCGATCTTCGCGCCGGGCAGGAAGCTCAGCGTCACGTCGTCAAGGATCACGCGCTCGCCGAACGCCTTGCGCGCCTTGATCATCTGGTAAATGAATTCTGCCACTTGCAGTTACTCCTTAAATAAAGGTTGGAATTCCGCCGTTCCCAGGTTTGCGCAGGCCGGCCGCCCCATGCGGCGCCGTTGTCGGTGCCCGTCCGCATAGCGGTCGTATCCGTGCCAAACCACCGCCCACCATGGTAACGGAAGGGCTGGAATGCCACGGTTCGGCAGGTGTCTTCGCTGTCGTGCCGGAAGGGCATACGGTACGGTATGGTCGGACGAATTCACCTGAATATGACGACGTAACGGAAAGGAACCTGCGACGATGCTGCCGAATTTCACCGAAGACGCCGATCTGGACAGGATCGCGCTCATCGCGAGCGACATGGACTGCACGCTGCTCGCCGACGACGGCACGATGCCGCCGCATATGGAGGATCGCATCCGCGCGCTTGACGAGGCGGGCGTCACGTTCTGCGCGGCGAGCGGACGGCCGAACTACACGCTGGCCGAAATGTTCCCCGGACTCGACCGGCACATGGCGATGATGTCGGACAACGGCGCCGCGATCTACTGCCGCGGCGAGCTCATCTACGAAAGCCTCATCCCCGTCGACGAATACCAGCGGATGATCCGGTACACGCTCGACGACGGACGCGGCTGTCCGACGGTCTGCGGCATCGACGCCTGCTACATCCGCTCGTGCGACGAACGCTACGACGAGTACTTCCGCACGTTCTACAAGAAGATCGTCTACATGGACGATCTGACCGGACTCGACCGTGACGTGAACAAGTACACCGTGTTCTTCCCCGGCAACGACGCCGAGGACGTCTACCGCGAAACCTACCGGGACGCATGGTCGGACCGCTACATGGTGACGAACGCCGGCAGGATGTGGATCGACATGATGAACCCCGGCGTG
>NZ_JAFEJT020000052.1 GCF_018555435.2 Bifidobacterium amazonense | reverse complement strand
CGCACGCGCCTCCTCCAGAAGCCTGAGCGCCCTCGCCTGGAACTCCTTCGTATAACGAGTCTTTCCGGTCATGTTCCTAGTCTCCCATCAATGAGATAAAACACGGAACAAAAACCAGGTCATATCAAGTCGTGCGGTGCCGCGGATGTGGCGTGGACGTTGGGAATGGGATGGGTGGTATCGGTGTTCATGACAGGCTCGTTTCGCTCATGCGCCATGATTGCCTGCGTCGTCTCGTGCGACCGGTCTCATAATGGACGTGGTCGGATGATTTGACTGGGGTTTGTCATGACGACGTTTCGGTGATTTCGCATAACGAATCGTCGCGACCGCGCGCCGACTGCGGCGCATGATCGCGACGGAAGTATCGGCTGAAAGATACCGACCGTTAGTCGTATGCGAACGACACCAAAACGTGGTACATATGAGCTCCTGTTGTTGCCTGACGGTCGCGCGCAGCGGTCAACGACGAACGCCGCGCAACATTCCGTGTAACTGCATTCCATTATCGCACGCGAGCGGTGTCATGCGGAGTATTTCGCCAATATCCGCTGGCCAAACAACGTATGATCCGCAATGTATGACGGACGTTCCCGCGTCGTCATAGCGGGAATGACGACCCGTTGAATTGTGACGATGCCACCTGGAAGAAAAGCCAACCGCACGCGGTTCCCATGTCGTCTTTAGACGACAAGATTCCCCTTCGGTTGGCGAAGCCGCTCAATCCGCGTCATGATTGTCCCACGTCATGCTATCGCTTGACATGATGCTGTCCGCTTTTGCCGGACATGCCATCATCGGCGGCATGCAGGGGTTTGCGAGGCTCAAGGAGGAGGAACGATCATGGTCATCAAGAACATGCGCGCTTCCGGCAACGGGCGTACAAGCATGAGTATGAGTGCGGGACGGCTGCGTATGTTCGTGGCGGCCGGCACCATTGCGCTGTATTGCATCGTGCTCACGGTGTGCGCTTGCATTCGGTATGGGTGTGGTTCGGAGCGGTTCTGGGATTTTGGAATGACGGCGGCCATGTTTCTGGTGGGGGCCATCCTGATGATGATGGGAGGAATCGCCTATCGCGGCAAGGTCGCCGAGCGGTTGGAGCCTGATACGCATGACCGCCTGCTTGATGATAGGTCCGATGCCGTTGCGGGGCGGATCCTGTTCGTCGTCTGCGTCAACCTGTGCGTCGACATGCTGGCCGTCGCCATGGTGTTCCAATTCGTGACATTGCAGTATCTGGCATTGGGGCTGGGGACGGCCTGCGTGCTGTACGTGGTGATTTCGATCATCGTCAAAACCTGTTTCCGCGGGCGACTGAACAAGGGATGAACGTGGGATTTGCCAAGGCATGCTGCCCCGTCGTGCGCGAACGGCTTGATTGCCTGCGCCGGCGGCAACAAACGCGACGTCTTCGGAACATCCCTGACAGTGAGGGGCTTGGCGTATGCGTCAGCGTTGGCAAGCAATAAGTATTGATCCGGATCGGGAAGGTGATGTTTGATGCGCGGGTGGTTACGTTGGGCGTCGTATCTGATTATTTGCATGATGGCGGTGTTGTCGGGCGTGCTGTCGTTGTTCACTCTGAGCGACGGATATCTGGCGGCGATGCGCGCGTATCCGTCGCAGGGACGGGTGTTGTCGTTGACGGACGTACCCCAAGAGCGTTCCACCCAGACATTAAGCGCGTTGATGAATAGCGTGGCTCAGGCGCGGACGGTCGTTGTGCGTTCGGACGTGCTGGTCTCGCCGGTGGAAGGATCCGTAGAGGGGTATCGTCTGGGCGTGTATGGTGACGTGGCAGCGCATCCCGATGAGATGGCGTTCCGTTACCAAGGCGCTGATGTACTGGACGCGAAGTTGTTGTCGCGTTTGCTTCAATCGGATGCCGATGCGACTCTGGGTTTGGACCGGGTGAGTGCCGACATGGTCGCCTCTCTGCCGAGCGCGAGGTTCGGTGCGCGGCTGGTCGTGGTTCAGTTGGATGCGCTGGTGCGCGGGTCCGGGACGGTCAACGGCGACTATCGGATCATCGGCCTTGACGATGCCGGATTCCGGTCTTTGGTGCAGCAGGTGAGCGAGGCGAGCGGTGTGGATGCGGACCGGTTGACGTCCCCGTTGCATGGTTCCAGTACGGAGGACAGTTTCATGCGGCTGATTGTGCTCGTGTTGCTGGTCGTGGCGGCCGGGGCGCTGATGTTGCTGTCGGTGTTGGGTGCGTTTCAGGAGTTCTCCCGTTTGGGTGTGCACCTGTTGTTGGGATGGTCGCGTTTGGGATACGCCGCGCGTATATACCGGTCTTTGTTGGTGTGCTCCCTCGTGGTGATGGTGGTGCCGTTCGCCGTGACTCTGTGGGGCATGGAAGGCTTCCCTCTCACCGTGCAACTGGCTGTGGCGGGTTTGGCGCCCGGTGTGATGGTGGTCGGTATCGTATTGGCCGCGTCGGCGTTGGGCTCGTTGGTGTTGCTGTCGGTGCGTCCGGTCGCGGCAATACGCAACCGCGTATCCAAGAAGGCGCTGCTGGTCGTGATCGCCGTGGTGTACGTGCTGGCCTCCGCCGGTCTGGTAGCGGGCGCGCATGCGTTGGATGCGCCGATGAACGAGGTCTCCAAGCTCGGCCAGGTGAGCACGCGCTGGAGCCGTTATGATTCGCTGCGCCTCTTGTACAAGGATTCGCGCGGCACGAACCATACCGAATCGTCGGGCCTGTCCGGCGACCACATGCGCGAGATATACGACTGGTACACGTCCATCGAAGGCAAGGACGGCGTGTACATCGCCAACACCCGCCACTTCGACGCCGATCTGCTCGCACAATGGAAGGGACTGTACGAGCAGGTGCCCGAGCAGGCGTTCTGGTATTTCATCACCTCCCCGAACTATTTGAAGGACCAGGGGTTCGACCTGGACCCGGACGCGGCCGCGCGCGCCGAGGCCGGCGAGCGAATGTTCCTGATCCCCGACACCATGGATACGGCGGAACAGGAGCGCATGAGAGGCTACCTGACCGAGACCAGCATGAAACACAAGGACTGGACCAGCAGCATCCACACCACGTTCATGGATACAGGCAAGATCGGATTCGCCACCTACCATCCGTCCACGCCCCTGTTCACATGGAGCGACGACCTGAGCCAGCCCGCCGAAACCACGGATCCGGTGATCCTCGTGGCCACCGGCGCGGACATGACGCCGTTCGAGGCGGAAAGCCTCGGCGCGACCGGCCTGACGAACAGCTACGTCAAACTCAGTGAGGCCGCCGCCCAACGGTATTTGGCAGCCATATATCTTGCCAAATACCAGCTGGAGGACAACAACCCGATCTACCGGCCCGCCAGCGACTTCATCGCCGGACTGCGCAAAAGCCTGACCGAGTTCATCCAACTGTTCGGCGGCGTCGCCCTGCTCGCGGCACTGTTCCAACTGGTCGGTATGGCCACCCTGTGCCGCATCTACGCGGCGACGTACCGGGAGACCATCGCCGTCAAACGGCTCCTCGGCTACTCGCTCATGGGCATCTTCGCGCCGGCGTTTGTCATGGTCGCCGCGATGTCCGCCATGTCGATCCTGGCCGCCGTGCTGATTGGATCGACCGCAGGCATCGCCGCCACCGCCATGATGCTCGTATTCCAGCTGATCCTGCTTACCGTCCAGTCCCGCACGTTGTCCTCCGGACAGGTGCAGGCCATGATCAAATCCGAATAGTCTCGCCGCGCGCACGCATACGGTCGTCCCCATCGTCAACCTCGCAAAGGAGCATCATCATGAGCACGAAACTCGTCGCCGACCACCTCTGCAAAACCTACGGCAGCCGCACCATCCTGCACGGCCTGTCTTTCAGTGTGGAGGAAGGCACCAGTATGGCCATCACCGGTCCGTCCGGCTCGGGCAAATCCACGCTGCTGAACATCATCGGCCTGCTGGACACGCCCACCGGCGGCACGATCACGCTCGACGGGCAGCCGTTGCCGGGCATCGACAGCCGCAATGCCACCATGCTGCGCCGCAGCAAGATCAACTACCTGTTCCAGTCATACGCGCTCATCAACGATATGAGCGCCCTCGACAACGTCACGCTCGGCATGCGCTTCACCCGCGACAGCAACCAGGTCAGACAACGCAAGGCCAAGGCCATGCTCGACCGGCTCGGCCTCGGCCACGTCACAGGCGACAAGATCATGACCCTCTCCGGCGGCGAACAGCAACGCGTCGCCCTCGCACGATGCATCCTGAAACCCGGAGACCTGATCCTCGCCGACGAACCCACCGGCGCGCTCGACCACGATCTCGCCCAACACGTCTTCGACGAAATGCTCCGACTCCAACACGAATACGGCAAAACCCTCATCATCGTCACCCACGACCCCGGCATCGCCGCACAATGCGATCACGCCATCGAACTATAGACCGTTATGTCACTGGAAGTGATCTGATGGAAGCCGCATGCGGGAAGATGTTTGCGTCAAGGAAGGCAACGACCACGTAATATCTCCCGGTTCAGCTGAAATGTGCCAGATAGGCTGCGTAGTCGATGCCGTTCAAGCCGCCTTCGCTGGCCGCGGCACGCATATCCTCAAGGGCCTTGCGGCTGTGGGATTCCGACCTGTCGCGGTAGGCGATGACTTCGGAGCGCGAAACCATGCGGTTGCCCTTGGCGCCGTAACGCACGAACGGTATTTCGCCGGCGTCGAGGATACGGGCGACGGTCTTCGCGGAAACACCAAGGATCTGCGCGGCCTCGCCGGTGGTGATCATCCCATGCGAATCATCACGCACGATGGCGTCGAACGCGCGGCGAAGCTCGTCGGCGTCCAGCGGGTACGCCTTGCCGTCGCCCGCGGTGATGTATGCGGCACCTTTGTCGATCTGGGAAATGGGAATCGCCTCGAACGTAGTCATGTTCGCTCCTTTCCGACGGGTTCTACTCATCCTACCCGATATTGGACAGATCTCCAATATCGGACAAATCGGACATCGATGTTATTGTATGCGGAACCATTCACAATCAAGAACGGTTCCGCATACATGGCGAAGGGCTAGAAGGACTCCGTCGAAGACCAAGGCTTCAGCGTTCGGCCATCCCTGTGCCGTTCTATGCCTGACTGCCGGCCGCCCATACAAGCAGGGCACCGGCGAGGGAAACGACGATGACACCGGACACGGCCATAGGCGTGATGGTCTGATGCAGAATCAACGCGGCGATGATGACGCTCATAGCCGGGTCGATGGAGAACAATGTGCCGACCACACGGGCTGATGTGATGCGCCCGGACAGCGTATCCATCGTGTACGGAATCGCGACTCCCAGCACGGCCGAAGCGGCGATAACGCCCCATTGGGCGGATGTCGCATGCGCGGCGTGACCGATGGATGCCGGCAACGTGGCGAGAGCGGCCACCGTGACCGACAGGGCGAGCCCGTCCAGCCCGGTGCCCGCCTTGCCGACCTTGTCCGCGAACAGCGTGTACAGGCCGAAACAGAAGGCCGACCCCAATGCGAACAGGTAGCCCACCGGATTGAAATACCCTCCCGGCGTAAACGAAATCAACCCCACGCCCATCAGCGCGACCACCGCACACAGGCCTTCGCGCCAGTGATGCGAGCCGGCCAATGCGACCACGCATGGGCCGAGGAATTCCAAGGTGACGGCCACGCCCATCGGGATGCGGTCGATGGCCGAGTACAGGCAGATGTTCATCGCCGCCATCGCCAGCCCGTAAACCACGATGCCCAGCCATTCGCCTTTCGATCGGTCGGCCAGCTTGGGCCGGATGATTACGAGCATGACAATCGACGCGACGAGCATACGCATCGAACTGACCGGAATCGGCCCCAACGCATCGAACAACGACGCCGACAGGGACGACGAGGTCTGAATGCCCAACGATCCGACCGTCACCATGCCCGCCGCAAGCAACACCCTGCCACGCATCTTCAAGGAATTCATCGTGTATCCCCCTCCCGAAGAGAACATCCTACTCAGTGGGCGATCTGCCCAGTCGGCAATGCAATGGTCCGATGTTCTCGTCGTCCAAAAGAAACCGCGGCGATTCCGGCGTATTGCCACGTTCTTCTGAGGCCGAGGAGATCGGAATTGTGTCATCTATAGATGACAGCAGCATCGAGGCCGGCGAGAATGCGATGACGTCATCGCCGACCTGGACATTGACGGATGAGATATTGGCTGGTGCAGGTTTCGCATTCGTAATATCGGCGTCAATTCACGTGGCTCAGCGATTCGATCGCCCTGTCGAAACGGCTGGCCATCATGTTGACGGAATGCGCGTCGAGACGACGCATGGAGGCGCGAGGGAGCGCTTGCGACAATGCCGAGCGTAGCGTCACGACCCACTGCTCGGCGTATCGAGGACTGACCCCGAACAGGGAAAGCCCGTCATCGCTGAGCAGTTTGCCCGTGTCGATTGCCGTGTCGCCAAACAAGGACATCTGATGCGTATCCGTGTCCGCGGTGTCATACGGTTCGGGATTCATATCGAATGCGGGGGAGAGTCTCCACGCACCATCCTTCCGCAGGTAGCCATGGTTGCGCAGATGATCGTCAAGATTCCCAATGGCGGCTCCAAACATGGCACGACGCCATAACTTCTATCTGCGTACCCGCTTGGGCAGCTGTTCTCCGGCGCGCAGACGGCCGAGATCGGTCGAATACGGGTCGCAGGCGGTCACCATCGCGTCGGCCATCTGCAATACCCGTGCGATACTCATCAGTGAATCCGTGCGCACCGCCTTGCCCTGCTCCACGTTGGAGACCGTGGTCGGGCTGACCCCTGCGCGCTGAGCCACGTCGGATATCGTCAGGGACAGCAGCCGACGCTGCTGTGAGAGTTGCTCGCCCAATACGCGCAGGTCGCGCCGGACCGTCGTGGGCACATATTTCATGTCGGCTCCTAACACGTGGTTTACTGTATGCTATCCGCGATAAGCAACAGTATAGTGTAGGTTATCGAGGGCAGTATACTGCCATGTGATTGCGGTTGCCCTCGACTCTGTCTGATATAGAACAAACCAGGCATCGACCTCATGGTATACAGAACTATTTATAATCAGGAATAGTTCCGTATACATCGGCGGGCAAAAATCGATCTCAACTCCGGTTTCGATCGCAGCGATGCGCCGTAGACGTGCATTCGCCCCCTCGCGACGGCTCACTGCCGGTTTTTGAAGAAGGCGAAGAGTTGGTTGTCGTGTATGGCGGTGATGGCGGTGGCGGCTCCGATTTGTGCGGTGATGAGGGCTGCGGCGAGTGCGGGTAGTTGGATGGTGGTCAGGGTGAGTGCGTTGGCGTGTCCGCTTGTCCATCGGCCCGTGGCGTAGGTGATGGTTGTGGCGGCGAGGATGGCGGGCAGCGTCCATGCGAGGGTTTCGAGCGCGTTGGTGGCGAGGATGCCGCGGCGCGGCAGTCCCATGTGCAGGTCGTCGGCTATTTCGATGCGGCGTGCGCGTGTTGCCGCAAGGGCGATGGCGAACGCGGCGATGGGGGTTATGGCGAGCATGATGCGGGTGGAGCGTTGCCGGTA
Source organism: Bifidobacterium amazonense (assembly GCF_018555435.2). Lineage (GTDB taxonomy): Bacteria > Actinomycetota > Actinomycetes > Actinomycetales > Bifidobacteriaceae > Bifidobacterium > Bifidobacterium amazonense. The sequence goes on along the minus strand of NZ_JAFEJT020000052.1, from coordinate 16,427 downwards.
GCGGTTGTGGAGGTCGGGGTTGGTGCCGAGCATGGTGTTGGCCTGTTTGGTTTGGGTGGCTGGCGCGGCGCCGGGTATGGCGGTTGCGGTGGTGTTGAGCAGGTCTTCGGCGTCGGGGTTGGCGGGGTTGATGACGGCCCAGCATTCGTCCCATTGTTGTCCGGCGTTGATGGGGGTCGGGGTGATGATCGCGTAGACGAGGCGTTGGTCCCGGCTGTCGTCGGTCCAGGGGAAGACCGCGCTGATGTGCATGACGCCTTGGTCCGTGGGCAGGTCGTCGCCTTCGTGTGCGTGGAGGGTGTCGGCGAGTTGGCTGGAGATCCATACACCGGGGTGGGTTTGCTGTGTCGCGCCGATGCCGAGCACGTCCGCGAGGCCGGGGGTGGCCTGCCATTCGTCCAGTGGCGCGGCGGGCATGGCGGTCAGGGTGATTTCCCCGCTGTTTTTGAGTGCTCCGGCCGCTTGGATGGGGTTCGTGCGGTTGCCGTCGGTGGTGGTGCCGGTGGTTCGGGTGAGGCTGGCGCAGGTGTTGGAGTCGATCTGTTTGCTGCCGGAGATGATGTGGATGTCGGCGGCGCTGGTGGCCCATTGTCGGGATTCGTGTTGCAGGGAGAGGATGCCGGTCAGGTCGAGTACGGCGGTGCCGGTGGCGATGAGGGTGAGTATGGCGGCGCAGGCGAGGGCGCGTGTGGTGCCGGTGGCGATGTTGCGCCATGCTTCGGACAGGATGGCGGTTGGTTTCATCGTGTGTCGTCCTTGATGGTGTGGTCGGTGTCGGTGTTGTTGCTGGTCGCGTGCCATGAGAGGTCGATGATGCGGGTGCAGGCGGCCCGGGTGTTGGGGTCGTGGGTGGCGATGACGACGATCGCGTCGCCTTGGGCGAGCCCGGTGAGGGTGTTGTCGATGTCGTTGGCGGTGCGCTGGTCGAGTTGGGCGGTGGGTTCGTCCACGAGGAGGAGGTCGGGTTTGCTGGCGATGGCGCGGGCGAGCATGAGTCGTTGCGCTTCGCCGCCGGAGAGTTCGCGGAACTCGCGTGCGGCGACTTTGGTCAGGTGGAACGTGCTCATGATGGCGATGGCCTCGTCCTCGGCCTGTATGCGGTCGATGCCTTGGCCGAGGAGGGGTTGGACGACGTGGTCGATGGCGGTGCGTCGGGGCATGCCGTGGGGGTTCTGGAACACCCAGCGCACGCGGTTGACCCGGTTGCGTTGGATGGTGCCTTCGGCTGGCGGTTCGAAGCCGGCGATGATCGACAGGAGGGTGGATTTGCCGGAGCCGGACGGTCCGCACAGGCCGACGGCCTCGCCGGTCGTGAGGATGAAGTCGAGGTCGCGGAACAGCCAGGGGCCGTCCGCGAACCGGTGGCCCACGCGTTCTCCCGTGACCGTCGGCGAGCCTGCGGTGTGCGGCTCGCCGACGGACTGCGGGGCCGGGATAGGGTCGGATACCGTGTGCAGGTGCAGGATGTCGGTGTCCATGTTCGTTCCTTATTCGGTCGCGACGGGGCATTGGACGTCGTCGAGCTTATGGCCGAGGACGACGTTGCCGATGGTGGCGTCGGATTGTTCGGGTTGGATGAGCGTGGCTCCGAGCGCGGAGCCGATGACGGTGACCGGGACGGCCTGTTTGCCGTCGGGAGAGACGCAGGCGTGGGTGCCGTTCTGGCCGGTGATGGCGGAGGGCGGGACCTTGATCGCGTCGATGGGCTGTTCGAGCGCGAGGGTGGCGGTGGGTTTCTTGCCGCCTTGGTCGGCGAGGGTCGTTTTGTAGCCGTCGCTGACCTGGATCCGGTCGAGGAATGTCCGGTCGGTGATCCTGGCGTCGATCTTGCCGTCGTTGCCGGCGACGAGGCTGGTCATGACGCCGAAGAGCGTGAACGTGCGTTTGCCGTCCCTGAGGTCCGCGGGCGCGGGGAAGGTGACGGCGGTCAGCTGGCCTCCGGTCTTCATGATCTCCGACCCGTCGGTCAGGCTGGCGTTCAGTCCGGCCGTGCATTGGGTGGGGGTGACGCCTGTCTGGGGCAGCCATGCCACGTCGGCCGGTCCGATCCTGCCGTCGGGGTTGGTTTCGCCGGCCTGCGAGAGCAGTTGCTTGACGCCGTCCGTGGTGCGCCACCCGTAAGTGCCGTTGCCTTCGGCGTTGTAGCCGAGGCGGGCGAGTTCCTGTTGCAGGGCGAGCACGTCGGGGCCGGTGTCCCCGGTGCCGATCTCGCGGTAGAGGGGCGTATCGGTGTGCAGGGCGATGACGGGTTTGCCGTCCACGGACAGGATCCGGCTGCCGGATTCGACCGTCTGCCCGGGTTTGCACAGGATCTCGCTGACGGTGCCGGTCGCGCGCGTGGTGATGGATTGTTCGGCGCTGGTCTCGAACGAGGCTTCGACGGTGCGTTCGTCGGTGAACTGCTGATGGCTGGCGGTGACAGTGTCGGGGCTGGTGGCCGCGGCCAGTCCGTCGGGCGTGGGTGTGGGGATGATCAGGGCGGTGGTGATCGCGCCTATGGACAGCATGCTCAGTCCGGTCAGGATCAGGGGTGTCAGGATTCGTGTCGTCATGCGGTTGGTTCCTTTCGTGGCTCGTGTCATTGGCGTCTCCTGTCAGCCGATGTTGACGGCGAGGCCGGCCCCGGCGAAGCAGGATTGGGCCGCGTCGGAGGTGGAGTCGAACGGCAGTCCCTTGGAGGCGCCGTCGCCGTTCAACGCGTTTTCGAGTTTGCGTCCGGTGTAGGCGTCGTCCACGAGGTTGCTTTTCTTGAGGCATTCCACGGCGGTCTCGTACGGGTCGGCCAGAAGGCCCGGATTGCCTTGTTGGAGCTGGTAGAGGGATTCGATGATCTTGCTGGTGCCCTCGGAGCAGGTGTTGGACGCTTCCATGTATTTGTTCACTTCGGCGTCGGTGGATGGCACCGGGGTGACGCCGGTGGTCTGGTAGAGCCCGTTGGACAGTTTGCGGGTCTGTTCCTGCCAGCCGTTCTCGGCCATGCACGCCGTCTGCTTGTCGTGCGCGGTCTCGTAGTCCTCCGCGCTGATCTTCCCTGTTTTCTTGGCCCGTTGGAGCACGTCGCGTTCGAACTGGCTGAGCGTGTCCTTGGCGAGGTACTGATCGAACAGGGCGCTCATGCTCGGCGCGATCCTCGCTCCCGACGACTGGTCGTCGCCGGCGTCGTTCCCGCTCCAGGGCGTGGAGCATGCCGTCAGCGAGACGAGCAGTCCCATGCAGGACAACAGTGCGGCCGTCCTGCGCAAGATGCCGTGCCGTGCGGTCGATGATGGTGTGGTGACCATGATGATGTTTTCCTTTCCGTTGGCTGGTGCCGGCCGTGTTTACTTGGTGTTGAAGTCGGGATCGTGGTAGTCGGGCACCTTGGCCTGGCATTCCTTGATGGCCTTGTCCCGGGTCCCGTCGTCGGACCCCGAAGACGCCGTGCCGGAGCCGTCGCCGGTCCATTGGAGCACGACCCAGTTGCCGTCCATGATCTGCGCGGGCACTCCCGCCGCCGTAAGGCAGTCGCGGTATTGTTCGGCGGCCTGTTTCGAGGCCGGGTTCGCGCCCTGCACGGCGTCGCCGCCCTGGCTGTCGGTCTTCGGGGCCGCTTCCTGCGATGTTGTCGTGGACGACGTGCCCGATGCCGGTGATGATTGTTGTTGCCCGCATGCGGTCGCCAATGGCATGAGCGCTACGGTCAATGCCGTGGCCGCTGCCAGTCTGAGAACGGGTGTGGTTCGCATGGTTCCTCCCTTGCCGGAGCTGCTGTGTTGGTGATGTGTGGTCCGGTGGCTGCCGGACGATGCCCATTACAGTCGGCGCTTCGTGTGCGATGGGTGCGTGTCGCGCTCACCTAACGCACACCCAGGCCGGGCACAATAGGAAAACGTGAAGGCGCATGATTGTCATGCGGGAATCGGAGGCAACGAATATGGCGAGGATCCTGATCGTCGAGGACGACGCCGATCTGGCGGCCGTGCTGGACGACTGTCTCAGGCACGAGGGATACGCGACCGGCCTGGCCGGCACCGGCGTCGAGGCGCTGGACCTGCTCGCGCAGGGACAGTACGACGTGATGCTGCTCGACCGCGACCTGCCCGTGCTCTCCGGCGACGAGGTCATGCGCACCGTGGACCGGCTGCACATCCCCGTGCGCACGCTCATGCTCACCGCGGCCGGCAGTATCGAGGACCGCGTGCACGGCCTCGACCTGGGAGCCGACGACTACCTGCCCAAACCGTTCGCCTATCCCGAACTCCTCGCCCGCATCCGCGCGCTCCTGCGCCGCGGCGAGACGGACGATGCGCCCACCATGCTCTCGCGTGGCCGACTGTCGGTCGATACCATCAGACGGCTCGCCTACGCCGACGGCCAGCCCCTCGACCTCGCGCCGCGCGAATACGCGCTGCTGGAAGAACTGTTGCGCGCCGACGGCGGGTGGATCAACACCCGCACCCTCCTTGAATCCCTATGGCCGTCCGAAGCGCACGACCAGCCCGATCTCGTCAAGACCGCCGTCTACTCGCTGCGCCGCAAACTGCCCGACCCCGCGCTCATCGCCTCGTCACGCGGAGAGGGATACCGCATACCATGAATGCCGCTGAACGATCCACACACGCCGGCCGCCGTCCGCACGGCCCTTTCAGCTTCCGAGTACGCCTCGCCGTCGGAGTGGGACTGCTCCTGCTTGGCGTGCTCCTCGCCGTGATCCTCGTGCAGAACATCTCGCTCGACTGGGCGTTCCAACACCAGGTGGACACCATCGCCACCGGCAGCGGGCAGAGCGTCTCCGGTGATGCGCCGTCCTCGTCCTCGGGAATCGCGGGCACGGCCGACTCGTGCGACGCGACCTCATGCGACGCCGCCGGCACCGTGCCCGCCCCATCATCCGGCCAACAGACCGCGGCAGCGGAAGGCGTGGTACTCACCATCAGGGACGGCGTCGTGCAATGGATGCGCTACGGATCTCTCGCCGTGTTCGCTGTGTCGGCGCTTCTGGCCGTGCTCATCGTCTGGAACCTGTCGGGCAAACTCACCGCACACCTTGACTCCATCAGCCACCAGGCCGGCCGGCTCGACCCCGACCATCCCACCGGGCGCATCAGCCTCGACCATCCCGACGCCGAGACCGCCAGCCTCGCCACCGCACTCAACACGATGCTCGACCGCATCGAACAATCCAACGAACTGCAACGATCGTTCATCCGCAACGCCAGCCACGAACTGAAAACCCCGATCACGACCATCGGCACCAGCCTCGAAGCGCTCATGGCACAGGACCGGTTCCCCGACGACGTCAAACCCATCATCCGCCACGCCATCGAGGCGAACCGCAAAAGCGGCGAACTCATCACCAGCCTGCTCGAACTCTCCCGCATCCAGACCGCACCCGACACCAGCACGGAAGCCGTGGACCCCGCGCGAATCGTACGCGACGCGCTCGAAACCCACGCCCCGCAGGCACGATCGCGCCACCTGAACATCAACGTCGACGGACTCGCCACATACCACGGCCCCGCTGTCGAAACGAACCCGCGCTACCTCTCGCTCGCCGTGGACAACCTCGTACGCAACGCCATCATCCACAACACCGACCACGGCACCATCACCTGCGCCATCCGCGACGACGGGCAACACATCACCATTACGATCGACAACACCACGAAACCATCCACGCGTCTCGACGACACGGCCGACCTCATCCAACCCTTCCACCGCGGCGACGCCACCCGCATGGCCAACCAACCCGGCCACGGACTCGGCCTATCCATCACCAAAGCCTGCACCGACGCCATCGGCGCCACACTCAACATCAGCAGACCCAAGCCCGACGTATTCCGCGCCGCGATCATCATCGATGCGGCATAAGCCGTAAGCGTACGCCTCGTATAGTGGAGCGCATGAGTGTGACGATACGTGAATACCGGCCCGATGATGCGGCGGCGACGATGCGCGTGTTCAGACGGGCCGTCGCCGGCATTGCGTCGCGTGATTACGATGACGAGCAGATTCGGGTGTGGTCCGATCATACCGGTACGCCTGCTGCGTGGAATGGCCGCCGCATGGCAGCTCATACGTGGGTGGCCGAACGGCAAGGCGAGGTGATCGGCTTCATCGACGTGGACGATGCCGGATACGTCGACATGCTGTTCGTCGACCCTGCTTGTGCGAGGCAGGGCGTTGCCGCGCGGCTGTTCGATCAGGTGGAACGCTTCGCTGCGGAACATGGCTTCGAACGATTCACGGTCCACGCCAGCATCACCGCACGTCGGTTCTTCGCCAGCCGCGGTTTCCGCACTGTCAAGACTCGTCATCCCATGATCGACGGCGTCGTCTTCACGAACTACCTCATGGCTCGGCCGTGACGGGCATGCGCGGAAAGCGACTGACTTGCTTCGCAATGAAATCGGATGCGTGGGGAGTAGCGAGAATCATGGTGTTACTCACCATGAACCAACGCGGGCAGACCGATTGACGTTGGGAATTGGCGAGTGGCTTCGGAGCGCGACCCGACAACGTGATTGGCGAGCGGAGCCTGAACGGGCGTGATACGCGGAGACCGGGTCCCGTGAAGCACGGGAGCACCGGTCTCGACTTCCATATCCCCGCAGGGCTGGCTTGCTGTTTAGCATACAAAGAATCGACGATCTTCCATTCAGCGCTCCTTGAAGTAGGTGAAGAGGTGTCGTTCCTTGATGTGGAGGGTGGCTGCCGTGGTGGCGAGCAGGTAGGCCGTGCTTACGGTGGCGAGTGTTTGGATGGCGTTGAGGGTGATGACGGTCCGGTCGGTGGCGTCGGTGAGGAGCTTGGCGGCGGTCATGTCGATCGGTGTGCTGATGACGGCGACGAGCAGGATGGTGATGCCGGTCTCGATGATGATCTGGGTGACGAGTGCGGGTTTGGGGACGCCGCAGTGCAGGGCGGAGGCGATTTCGAGTCGTCGGGCGCGTATGAGCATGACGCCGATGGCGAGAGCGATCAGGGCTCCGCAGGCGGGCAGGATGCGGGTGGCGCGCTGCCGGTAGAGGGCTTGTCCGTCGAAGGTGTCTCCCTTGGTGGTGTTGAGTTGGCCAAGGGTGGGCGCGTCGTCGCCGCTGGTTTTCGCGGTCGGTGTGAGCGTGGACCACAGGGCGTTGCGTGTTTGGCTGGTTTGCGGCCAGGTTTTGGCCCAGCACGCGTCGAACGTGCCGGTGGCGGGGGTTTCCTCCATAAGCGCGTACGCGTATCCGGGGGTGCGTCCGTCGTCGGGGTACCGGTAGACGCCTTTGACATGTGCGGTGCGTCCGTCGGCGAGGCCGATCGAGCCTCCCGCGGCGACGCCGAGCGTGTCGGCGACCTGTTGGGAGGCGATCAGGCCGGTGCCGGCATCGGTCGTTTTCGTCGCGTTGAGGAGTTTGGCCAGTCCGGGGGTGATCTGGTAGAGGGGCGTGGTGGTGTCGGGCAGGGCCGCGAGGGTGATCGGGTCGGTTTCGCGGATCGCTCCCGCGGCCTGCACGCCCGTGAGGCTGGTGAGGCGTTCGCAGGATGCCGCGTCGATGCCGTCGGGCGCGTTGAGCACGAGGATGTCGGCCCCGGATTGCCGGTATGCGTTGGCCTGGTCGAGGATGGCGGCGCCCGCGGCGATGTCCATGACGCCCAGGCCGGCGGTGGTCAGGGACAGGGCGAGGACGGCCGGGGCGAGACGGGCGGCGCCGCTGGTGATGGACCGCCATGCCTCGGAGATGACGGAGGTTGCCTTCATTGTGGTGTGGTTCATTGGTAGTTCTTCAGGTCGATGATGTCGGTGCATGCGTCGCGCGTGTTCGGATCATGGGTGGAGACCACCACGATCGTGTCGTTGCGGGCGATGCGGGTCAGGGATTCGCTGACCGCGGCCGCGGTGTGCATGTCGAGCTGGGCGGTGGGTTCGTCGACCAGCATGAGCGAGGGTTGGGCGGCGAACGCGCGGGCGAGCATGAGGCGTTGCGCCTCGCCGCCGGACAGTTCCGCGAACCGGCGGTCGGCGACCCGGGTCAGGTCGAACCGGTCCATGAGCGCGCGGGCCCGTTCCTCGGCCTCATGCCGGTCGAGGCCTTGGGCGAGCAGGGGCAGGCTGACGTGGTCGATCGCGGTGCGTTGGGCCACGCCGTGCGGGTTCTGGAAGATCCAGCGCATCGAATCGATGCCCTCGCGGATCACCTGGCCTTCGGCGGGCGGGGTCCATCCGGCGATGATGCCGAGCAGCGTGGATTTGCCCGCGCCGCTCGGCCCGGTCAGCGCGTACACGTGGCCGGGCAGGAGGCTCGCGGTCAGGTCGTGGAACAGGAGGGGGCCGTCCGCATACCGGTGGCCGACGTGGTCGAGGTCAACGCGCATCGCACGCCGCCTGTCCCGGATCGGCCTTGATGTGCGAGGGCGCCTTGCCGTCGATGGTGACCAGCGTGCGGCCGAGCGAACTGCCGGCCACGTGCGCCTTGACGCTCGTGCCGTCGGTCGAGACCACGCACCCGTCGCTGCCCTTGAGCCCCGTGAGTGCGGACGCGGGCACCGAGTACACGCCGATCGGCGTTTTGAGCTTGTAGGTCACGGTCACGTTCGTGACGTCCTCGCCGTCCTTGCGCGCGCCGGTGTACGTGGCCCATCCGGCCATCGCCCGCAACGCCGTCGCGTCCGAGATGACGCCGTCGTCGCCGATGGGATAGTCCTTGCCGTCGATCTCGACCACCCGTTCGCCCTGGATGCGACCGTCAGGCAGGGAGGCGGCCTTGACGGACGCGACGCCGGCCAGACTGCGGAACGCGGGCGAGTCCGACGAATCCTGCGTGACGGTCGAACCCAATGCCGCCGCGCACGAGACGGTCATCGCCCCCGCGGGCAGCCATACCGCCAGCGCGCGGGAGAACACGCCCTGCTGGATCCTGGCGGCCGCCGCGACTGTGCCGGCGTTCGCCGAGTACAGTCGCCGCCACGCATCCCACGTGGCCCAGTCGAACACACCCGACCGGGAGCCGCCATAGCCGAGATCGGCCAGCTCGTCCTGCAACGCGGCCACGTCGTCGCCCTTGTCCCCGTACGCCAGATCACGGTACAAGGGCGTCGCGGTATGCAGGCTCACCAAAGGCGTACCGTCCACGTCGTACTCGTGGGAGCCCGAACGCACCATGCCATCCGCGGGACACGACATGAACGTGACCCTGCCCGACACGGGGAACGCGACCCCGCTGGCCGGCGACGCCGTCACATCCACGTTCAGGGAACGCGCGTCGTCGAACTCCTCCGACCCCAACGCGAGGCTCCCCGCATCCGAGGCGGACGCCAGGGACGGCGGCGTCGCCGCATGCTCCAACCCCACGGCCAGTCCCATGCCGGACGCCAGGCACGCGACCATGCACACCGACACGAACCCCACGCCGTACACCCGACGGCGGGCACGAGTGTTCTTCGCCTTCGATCGAAACACGAACATCATCCTCCCTCTTACTTGCCCGGGTTCGCCAGACACTGGGAGAACACGTCGGACGACGTGTCCAGCTTCGACGAACCATCCGCCTTGCCCATCTCGGTCAGGTAATCCTGCTTCGTGAACGACTCCGGCACCAGCTTGCGCCGCTTAAGACAGCCCACGACCAGTTCGATCTCATCCGCGTTCGACGGGTTCTGCACCATTCGCTCGTACAGGTCGCGGATCTGCAGGTTCGTGCCCTTCGCGCACTCCATGCTGTCCGCGTTCGCCTTGGACGAATCGTAATCGTCGTCCGTGTTCATATGCTCCTGCATCAGCCCGGTGGACTGATCCGTGTCGAATTCCACGTCATCGCCCTTGGCGACCATGCACTGCCGGTACTTCTCGTTCGCCTCCCGGTAATCCGACTCGCTGATTCTGCCCGCCTTGACCGCACGCTCCAACACGCCACGCTCGAAATCACTCGACGCCGACTCCAACGCCTGCTTCAACTCCGCCTCATACGACGACGACCCCGACGACGAAGACGACGAACCGTCATTCGACGCGCCGGCGGAACCGGCACCCGGCACGGAACACGCACCCAACCCCAACACCACCGACAACACACCGGTAACCGCAACCACATGCAACACGCTTTTCGGCATCATGCGCTCCTTTCGCTTGTTTTGGTTTGATTTGACAGGGCAACACCGTAAAGGCCGGTTCCCGGTCCAGCTGCGGTTTCGACCCGGCTTTGACCGGAACCGACCGATTTCCGACCTCGTTCGCCGCGGCCGATATGATGTGCCGCAGCCAATCGAAAGGAGACGGACCGATGCGTGTGCTGGTCGTCGAAGACAACGCGAATCTCGCCGACGTGGTCGGCATGGGACTGCGTATGAAGGGCTTCGATACGACGGTCGTCTATGACGGCAGGGACGCTCTCGACGAACTTGACGAATCGGGCGAATTGGGCAAAGGCGTGTGGGATCTGCTCATTCTCGACCGTGACCTGCCCGGCGTGCACGGCGACGAGATCTGCCGGCAGCTGCGGGCGCGGCATGACCCGATCCACATTCTCATGCTCACCGCAGCATCCCGAACCGACGACATCGTGCAGGGTCTGGGGCTCGGGGCGGACGACTATCTCACCAAGCCGTTCGCGTACGCGGAACTGCTTGCCCGCGTCGAGGCGGTCCAGCGGCGACTCGGTTTGGTAAGCGATGCTGGACTGTTGTTCGTGCGGGGTGGATTCCGTGCAGATTTTCGTACCGGCGACATCAGCATGAACGGCGAACCGTTGCGTTTTGGACAGCGGGAACTTGCCGTGCTGCGCATGCTGATTGAAGTGCACGGGGCGGTAGTCAGCGCCGACCGGCTTTACGACGAGATCTGGCAAGATGATCATGCGCGTGAGAAAAGCATCGTCAAAAGCACCATCTACACGCTGCGCTCCAAAATCGGCGACCCGAACCTCATCGAAACCGTGCCCGGACAGGGATACCGCATATCATGAACCGACATCACACCGCGAACCGTCACCGTGTCAATAGAGAACGGCATCCGCGCATCCTCCCGCCGTCGCAATGGTCGACGAGAGGCCGGCTGATCGCCACGATTACCGTCGCGTTCCTCCTGCTGACGGCCGCCGTCACCACCGGCACGTTCCTCATCGTGGATCGGCAGCTGTCCACCGTGACGGTCGGCGGACTGGAAACAGGTATCGACACGGCCGACGAATCGCAACGTCAACCGTCGCCGCACTCAACCGGAGACGACGGCTCCTCCAGCTACACGTCCATTCACGTCAACGAGGACAGGGAGGACGGACTGTCCCTCAGCGCGACCGTAGGCGATAGTCGGACGCGCGACCTCGTGCTCGCCACGACGCTCGTGCCGATCCTCACATTCGGCGTGCTTGCGGCCATCCTCACCTGGATCATCACCACCAACAGCCAGAAACGCATCAACGCGGTGGCCAGACAGATCAGAACAGTGAATGGACCGTTGGCAGCACGGCATACTGTCGATATTCAGGAGCGCAATGACGAGGCCACGATCATCGCCGACGCCTACAATGCCATGCTCCACGACCTGAACGACTCCATCGAACGGGAACGGCAATTCATCGCCAACGCATCCCACGAACTGAAGAACCCGCTCGCCGCCGTTTCGGCCGCATTGGAAATCCCGCTCAACGAAGGACTCCTCGACGATACGGCACGACCATTCATACAGCGAGCGCTCGAAGCCAACCGCAACGGGACGGAACTCGTGCTCCACCTGCTCGAACTCGCCCGCATACAACACATCGATCACACGAACCTCACGGACGTCGACCTCGCCGACATCGTCTCCGATACGCTGGTCCGAAACCGCAACGCCACCGCCGGACTGACGGTGACCGCCCATCTCGAATCCGCAATACTGCCGGCGGATCGCACGCTCATTAACCAACTGGTCACGAATCTCGTCCTCAACGCCGCGCAACACAACATTCCCCACGGCAGCATCGACATCACCACAGGAACATACCGTGACGGCGGCGGAACCGAACATGCGACGCTCGCGATCTTCAACACGGGCAACGACCTTACCGGAATCGATCCGGAGGAACTGCTCGCCACATTCAACCGCGGTCCCGACAGCAGAATCAGCAACAGACACGGCACGCCCAACCACGGTCTTGGCCTGTCCATATGCGACGAGATCGTCCGACTTCACCAAGGTTCTATCAGACTGACCACCAACCCGGCCGGAGGCCTGACCGTCGCTGTGCGACTGCCTGTCACATCTCCGCAGTGACGGCTCATAGTTTGCACGACGCCGGAGCGATCGGGCTTTCCGTCGAAAATCGACTATGTTCGATCTTTCAAGGAAAATAGTGAAGGAAATCGATTATAATCGATTTTCGATCTTATTTTTGTGAAAAATCGATTATACTCGTGACATAAGGTCGCATATGGCGAGAGGAGTCCCACGATGATCGACCGTCCCGCATATCTGGATCAGATCCGCCCGTTCATCGGCAAGAACATCATCAAGGTGCTGGTCGGCGCGCGGCGTTCCGGCAAATCCACGCTGCTGCAGCTCATCGCCAACCAACTGCGCGCCGAAGGCGTACCGGAACGCAACATGCTGCATCTCAACTTCGAGTCTGATTCCTGCGCCGGCCTCACCGACGCGGCCTCGCTGAGCGTGTATGTACATGACCGCGTCGCGAATGCCGACGGAAAGGTCAGACTGTTCCTTGACGAGATACAGGAAGTCGACCATTGGGAAAAGGCGGTGCGCTCGTTTATGGTCGACTACGACGCCGACATCTACCTGACCGGCTCGAACGCGCGCATGCTGTCCAGCGATCTCGCCACATACATCACGGGACGATACGTCACCATCGACGTGTATCCGTTCTCGTTCGCCGAATTCCTCGACGCGTATCGGACATCGGCCGGCGACATCGACGAGCGCGCGGCGTTCCGCCGCTATGTGACGCAGGGAGGATTCCCTTTCCTGACTGATCTCTCGTTCAACGAACAGGCTTCGGAACAATACCTCAACGACCTGTTCGCCACGATCCTGTTCAAGGACGTGGTTCGTCATGCCGGCATCCGCGACGCCGATGCGTTGGAACGGGTCATCCGATACGTGCTTGCAGAAGAAGGGCACCTGATCACCCTTGCGAACATCGCCGCATACATGAAAAGCGAGCATCGCAAGATCACATCGGACACGATCGCCGGCTATCTGAACGCCGCCGCCAAGGCGTTCCTTATCTACCGCGTCCCGCGCGAGGACGCCATCGGCAAGCGGACACTAAAGGTCAACGAGAAATACTACGTCGTGGATCAGGGATTGCGGCAGGCGATCGGTCTGAACAACGCCAACGCCATCGATCAGGTGCTCGAAGGCATCGTCTGCATGGAGCTGAAACGCCGCGGATACGACGTCCAAGTCGGCAAAGTGGGGGACAAGGAAGTGGATTTCATTGCCAGAAAAGGCGGCGACGTCGAATACTACCAAGTCACCTATTTGACTGGCTCCCAGCAGACCATCGACCGTGAATTCGGCGCATTCGCCGGGCTCGACGACAACTGGCCGAAAACAGTGCTGAGCATGGACGAATTCCCGCAGACCCGGGATGGCATACGAGGCGAGAACATCATCGACTGGCTTCTCGGACGGTGAACGGGAAGCGTTATTTACAGTCTCGGCTCAGCCGATTTCGCCGCGGTCGATGAGATCCGCGTCGAGGAACCAGTAATCGTGCGGGTCGCCGCGCAACGCCGTGAACGGGGTCAGCTCCACGCCCTGCGCCGCGGCCTTGTCAAGCATATAGCCGCGAATGATCCACGGGTATTCCAATACGCCGGACTTCAGTTCGATGATCCGCTTTACGACATCGCCGCTGACGCCGAAGTCCTTGCCGATGCCGTCGACGGTCAATCCCAGCCGGCTCATGTTCTCATGGAATTCGCGGATCGTCGCCGCGCGCTGCTCGCTGCTCAAAGACATGACTTCATCGTAGCCAAGCAAGCATGCTCCCGAACGCCACGACGCTGCGGGCGAACGACTATCATGGACGACGGGATACTGTGAGCGATAACACGCGCCGGGGCGACATGACGCGACGGACGCGACCGTACCACAGCCATAACGCAACCAAGGAGGCTCGCAATGGACAACACCAGCAAACGCGCCGTCGTCACCGGCGCATCAAGCGGCATCGGCGCGGCAAGCGTACGCGCGCTCGTCAAGGACGGCTGGACGGTCGTCGCGCTCGCACGACGCGAGGAGAAGCTCAAGGCGCTCGCCGACGAACTCGGCGACGCGGTGAGCTACGCCGTGTGCGACGTCACCGACGAGGCGAGCACGCAGACCGCGGTCGACCAGGCGCTCGCCGGAGGCCCGGTCAAGGCGCTCGTCAACTGCGCGGGCGCGGCGTTCGGCAAGGACCCGGTCGCCACGGCGAACCTCGACGACTGGCGGAACATGTACGAACTGAACGTGATAGGCACGCTGCGCATCACGCAGAAACTCCTGCCCGCGCTCAAGGCCGCGCCCGGCGGCGGCACGGTGCTCGTCATCTCCTCGACCGCCGGCATCGAACCGTACGAGGGCGGCGCCGGCTACTGCGCGTCGAAATTCGCGGAGAAGGTGATGGCCCGCGTGCTGCGCCTCGAACAGATCGGCGAACCGCTGCGCGTGATCGACATCGCACCCGGCATGGTGCACACCGACGAATTCTCGCTCAAACGCTTCGGCGGCGACGAGGCGAAGGCCGCGGCCGTGTACGCAGGCGTGCCGGATCCGCTCACGGCCGAGGACATCGCCGAATGCGTGCGCTGGGCGCTCAACCAGCCCGACACAGTCGACATCGACTCGATCGTCGTGCGTCCGCGCGCCGAAGGCTCCTACACGAAGGTGTACCGCGAACGCTGAACTCCTGCACGGATGCGGCTACGATACGGGAAGGAGATGCGTCCGCGCGGCGGCGGCATGGCCTACGATGGTGGCATGCGTTTTGATTCCATCCATCACGTGGCGCTGATCGGCAGCGACTACGAACGGTCCCGCCATTTCTACGTCGACCTGCTCGGTTTCGAGGTGATCCGCGAACATCACCGGCTCGACCGCAACGACTGGAAGATCGACCTGCGTTGCGGCGAACAGGAGATCGAACTGTTCATCAAGGACGGCTGCCCGCCGCGCGCAAGCTATCCGGAAGCACTGGGACTGCGGCACCTCGCGTTCCGCGTGGACAGCGTCGAACGCACCGCGGCCGAACTGAACCGGCTCGGCATCGACACCGAGCCGATCCGCATGGACGAATTCACGAACAAGCCCATGACGTTCTTCCACGACCCGGACGGCCAGCCGCTCGAAATCCACGAATAACGACCAATCATCGCAGGGGAGAGGTGAGGTTTCGCCAACCATGACGACATCGACGACACTGTTCATCGGATCGCATCTGTCGACCGGTGGCGGCTGGGACGCACTGCTCAAACGCTCGCACGATGAGGGCGGGACAACGTTCGCGTTCTTCCCACGCTCGCCGTACGGCAAACCGTCGAAATCACTGACCGCGGACGGCGCGGCCGACTTCGCACGTCAGTTGATAGCCGAACGGTACGGCCCGCTCGTCGCTCACGCGCCGTACGTCTACAATCTCGCCGCCAAGGACGACGCCAAGCGCGAGTTCGCCGTCCACGCGCTCGCCGAGGACCTGCGGCTGCTCGCACCGATCCGCGCGGCCGGCCAGATGATCTATCTCAACATCCATCCCGGCTCGCACGTCGGGCAGGGCGCCGAGGAAGGATGCCGGCTCATCGCCGACGGATTGAACCGCGTGCTCGATCTGCTCACCGACACGTTGGACGGCGCGACTGGCGATCTGACGGGCAACGGCGACGGCGTGCCGATCCTGCTGGAGACGATGGCCGGCAAGGGCACCGAATGCGGGCGCACGTTCGAGGAGCTCGCGACAATCATCGGCCGGGTCGACGATGCGGCGAACCTCGGCGTCACCATGGACACGTGCCATGTGTTCGACGCCGGCTACGATCTGCTGCACGACTTCGACGGCGTACTGCGCAAACTGGACGACGTCATCGGATTGGATCGCGTGAAAGCCATTCACGCGAACGATTCGCAGTTCGGATTCGACTCACACAAGGACCGCCACGCCAACATCGGCGAAGGCCAGCTCGGCCTCGAATTCTTCCGGCAGCTGATGAACGACCCACGCACGAACACCCTGCCGATGATCCTCGAAACCAAGGAACAGATACCGACCACGCACCGCGACGAAATCGCGCTGCTGCGCAGTCTTCGCGCCGATTCCTGACGCCTGCTGACAAGGCCGGTTTCGGGCGGATATATTCCCGCCAGGCGAGGTGCCTCATTTGAAAATGAGCGCGTAATCCGGAGTGGTGCCTCACCTGTGGTGAGCGTGAAATCCTAGTCCGCGTCGGCTTGTGGGGTTTCGTCGT
This sequence comes from Bifidobacterium amazonense, assembly GCF_018555435.2. Classification (GTDB taxonomy): domain Bacteria; phylum Actinomycetota; class Actinomycetes; order Actinomycetales; family Bifidobacteriaceae; genus Bifidobacterium; species Bifidobacterium amazonense. The sequence goes on along the minus strand of NZ_JAFEJT020000052.1, from coordinate 26 downwards.
CTTCCGGTTCGACGCCCGCGATCCGG
>NZ_JAFEJT020000051.1 GCF_018555435.2 Bifidobacterium amazonense | reverse complement strand
GCGCGCCAGATCGGCCTTCGAGAACGGTTCGCCCGTCACGATGAGCGCGACGATGCCGATGCCCGCGACCATGAGCCAGATGTCGGCCACGTTGCCGACCGACCAGCCGTAGTTCAGGAAGTCCACGACCTTGCCGTTCAGGAATCCGTCCGCATAGGCAACGCGGTCGATGAGATTGCCGAGCGCGCCGGCGAACGCGAGGGAGAGCACGGCGTTCCATCGCATCGACACGGTCCGCACCGCCAGCACGACGATCGCGACGCATGCCGCGACGGCGAGCAGCGAAATCACCCACGTCATCGACGAGCCGAATCCCAGCGACGCGCCCGGGTTATGCACGAGCGTGAGCGACAGCAGCCGCGGAACGATCGGCACCGTGCGGCCGTCGGCCAGCGCCGACTGCGCCCACAGCTTGGTCAGCTGGTCGATCACGAGCGCCACGGCCGCCACACATGCAAAGACGGCCACGCGGGCGCGCGGCCGTCCCTGTCGAATAGTCATAATCGATTATCCGCCTCAGATCACTCGCCGGAGCGCTCGATCTTGCTGTAGTTGTTCGTGTCGGACACCTGGCCGATGAGGCCGGACAGGAACTCGGTCAGACGGGCGCGGTAGGCGCTCTCGAACTGCTTGAGGCCCTGGATGTTGCCCTCGATGACCTTGGTCTGCTCGGTGAGCGTGTCGCGCACCTGCTGGGCGTAGCTGTCGGCGGTGCTGCGGGTGCTCTTGTCGTACTCCTCCGCGGCGGTACGGGTCTTCTTGTCGTACTCGTCGGCGGCGGAGTGGACCTTCTGCTCGTGCTCGGCGGCGCGGCGCTGGACCTCGGCCTCGTAGGCGTCGGCTTCCTGATGCTTGTTGGTCAGGTAGGTGTCGGCGTCCTGACGGGTCTTGACGGAGTAGCCGTCCGCATCGCCGCGCACGCGCTCGGAGTACGCGTCGGCGTCCTGGTGCACGCGCTTGCCGTATTCGTCGGCTTCGGAACGGGTGCGGGTGGAGTAGTCGTTGGCCTTGGTGACCAGCTCGTTGTACTTGTTCTGGCTGGCTTCGGTGATCTGCTTGGCCTGCGCCTTGCCCTTGTCGACGTACTGGTCGTGCAGCTGCATGGCGAGGGCGAGCATGGCGGTGGCGCGCTCCGGTTCAGAGCTGGCGGACGCGGCGGCGCCGGCGATCTTCTGCAGGCTGCCGGTTTCGGTGCTCGGCTCGACCTTGGAGACCTGCTCGCGCAGCTGGTTCTCGCGCTGCTTGGACTCCTCGAGCTGGCGGGTGAGTTCCTTGACCTGGGCCGCGGCCTGCTGGGCCTGCACGACCTGCTGCTGCGCGGAGGCCAGCTGGCGGGACAGATCCTCGCTGTTGGCTCGGAACGTGTCGCGCTCGCGCTGGATGGCGGTGAGCTGGTCGGCCAGAGCGTCGTTGTCGGACGCCTTGGCGGCCTGGGCGGTGAGCTGGTCGATCTGCTTGTTGAGCTGGTCGACCTGGCCCTTGAGCTGCTCGTTCTGGGCGGCGAGGGCGTGGTTGCTCTCCTCGGCCTCGGCAAGCTTGGATTCGGCGACCTTGGCGTTCTGCTCGCTCTGACCGGCGGCGTTGCCGGCGGTCGACTTCAGCTTCGCGTTCTCGTCCTCAAGCTGCTGCACCTGTGCGGTCAGCTCGGAGATCTTCTTGTTCAGGCTGGTCACGTCCGGGCCGAGCGACTGGGTCGCGGCACCGGCGGCGACCGCCTGCTTGCCGAGCGCCTCAACGGTCTCGGTCACCTGATCAAGAAAGTCGTCGACCTCGTCGACGTCATAGCCTTCCTTGAATCGAACCGTCTGGAAGGTATGCTCCCTGATGTCCTTCGGAGTCAACAAAGCCATAAATCTCTACACCTCGCTTTGGGGCCATGCCTCGCTGTGTTGGTATCAAGACACGATGCTAGCACGGACCCCGTGCCAATACGCACGTTTCGCGCGGTTTTGCGGACGGTTCGCGACCGGTCAGATCAGCGCCTGCAATACCACCAGCGCGAAATACAGCACGATGAAGCTCACGTCGAACGAGATGGGGCCCATGGGGATCGGCCGGATGTATCGGCGCAGCCAGCGCAGCGGCGGTTCGGTGAGCTGGTAGACCACGTTGATGAGCGAGGCGACCACGCCGGTCGGATACCAGCGCGGGGCGAGCATGGCGGCCCAGTCGAGGATCATGCGGATGAACAGGATGGTGATGTACGTGCCGATCAGCCAATCGACGATGCGCGCAAGAATGAGAAACAGCATGCCCCCAGCCTATCAACAGGGCTGGGGGCATGCTGGGGAAACGCTGAATGTGCGCCGCGGGCCGAACGCCGGCATCGACGCCGGCGACGGCCGCGTCCGATCGGGTCAGTCGGCGAACAGGTCGTGCGCGGCGCTCGGAGCCTGAGGCTCCTCGACCTTGATGTTGACCTGCGCCGGGCTGAGCAGGAACACGCGCGGGGTGACGCGCTCGATGGAGCCGCGCACGCCGAAGACGACGCCCGCGGAGAAGTCCACGATGCGGTATGCGATCGGTTCGGCCACGCCGGTCAGGTTGAGCACCACCGGCACGCCGTCTCGCAGCGCGCGGCCGACGAGCTGCGCGTCATCGTACGTTTTCGGGTGGATGGTGGTGATGCGGCTGACCCGGCTTTGGAACGGATTCGATTCGCGCGTCGAGGTCGACGGCGTGGCGGCCGGAGCGGGCGTGGCGGCCGGGACCGAGCCTATCGGCGTCACGGAATGGTCGGAGTCAAAGGACGAGGAGTCGGTGTCCGGCTCGTCGTCGTACTGGTCCTCGTCGTCGGCCACGTCGGTCATGCCCAGGTAGGACATGGCGTTCTTCATAAACCCTGCCATGACAGTTCCTTTCGGTCAGTGCCGGTTCAGCGCAGGAAGTCCGGGATGTCGAGATCGCCCGGATCGTTGGGCGAGACGATCTGATGCTCGTACGTGTCGTCGTAGCGCGGCTGGGCCTGCTGCGGCGCGTACTGGAACGGCTGGGCCGGCTGAGGCTGCTGCTGGACGGGCTGCTGCGCCGGCTGGACCGGCTGGACGGGCTGCGCCGGCTGGATGATCGGCGTCGGCTGCGAGATCGGCTGCTGGACGGGAACGGTCTGGACCGGCTGCGGGTTCGTCGGCTGCGACTGGGCGGGCTGGGACGGCGTCTGGGCCGGCTGAGCGGCGAAGAACGGGCGGGATGCGGCCGGGGCGGCATGCTGCTGGGCCGGCTTGACGGCCGGGTTCGGCGAGGTGAGGATGGTCGGGCCCTTGGACTTGGCCGGCTCCTCGGCCGCCGGAGCCTTGGACTTCGGGTCGAAGCCGGCGGCAATGACGGTGACGCGCACTTCGTCGCCGTAGGCGTCGTTGAGCGCGAGGCCCCAGATGATCTGCGCCTCGGGGTGGATGGCCTTGCGCACGAGCTCGACGGCGGACGCGGCCTCCTGCAGGCCGAGGTCGGTCGGGCCGGCGATGTTGACGAGCGCGCCGTGCGCGCCCTCGATGCTTTCCTCGAGCAGCGGCGAGCTGATGGCGATCTCAGCGGCCTGGGTGGCGCGGTCTTCCCCGCGGGCCGAGCCGATGCCGAACAGCGCGGTGCCGGCGCCGCGCAGGATGGCGGTGACGTCGGAGAAGTCGACGTGGATGTAGGACTGCATCGTGATCAGGTCGGTGATGCCCTGCACGCCCGCGAGCAGTGCGGTGTCGGCGGTCTTGAACGCGTCGACGATGCCGATGGTGCGGTCGGACAGCTCAAGCAGGCGGTCGTTCGGAATGACGATGAGCGCGTCGACTTCCTTGCGCAGGTTCTCGATGCCAAGCGCGGCGGACGAGGAGCGCTGCGGGCCCTCGAAGGAGAACGGGCGGGTGACGACGGCGATAGTGAGCGCGCCCTGCTGGTGCGCGGCCTTCGCGACGATCGGGCTGGCGCCGGTGCCAGTGCCGCCGCCCTCGCCGCAGGTCACGAACACCATGTCGGCGCCCTTGAGCGCCTCCTCGATGTCGGACTGGTGGTCCTGCGCGGCCTTCGCGCCCTTCTCCGGGTCGGCGCCGGCGCCGAGGCCACGGCTGGTGTTGTCGGAAAGGGAAATCTTCACGTCGGCATCCGAACGCAGCAGATCCTTCGCGTCGGTGTTCACCGCGACGAACTCAACGTTCTGCAGTCCTTCGGCGATCATGCGGTTGACGGCATTGCCGCCTGCTCCGCCGACGCCAACGACCTTGATGTTGGTTTTGTCGTTGAACTGCTCAGTCTGGGCGATTTCGCTCACCATTGTCTCCTGTCACTCACACGGTTACGCATAACTCTATCGCAGAACCCCTGATATTTCAGGGCATGTTTCATGGTTTGCCACGGCGTTTCGCGCCGGGCCCGCGCTTTTTCCGCCCGCCTAGTAGCTGGCGTCCATCGGATCGTCCCCGAACAGCGTTTCACGCTGCTCGTGCGTTGTTTCACGCGAATCCAGCCAACCGTAAGGCAGATGCACCTTTTTCGCGAAGCGCACGCGTCCTCGCGGCTTATCCTTGACCCGTTCCGGGAATGTCATCGAAGGGTCGAGTTTGCCGATCTCACGGCGAACATCCTCAAGATTTTCACATTCCATGAACACCTTGCGCGTCGAGCCGCCCACCGGGAAACCCTTGAGATACCACGCGACGTGCTTGCGCAGATCATGCACGGCCATGCGCTCGTCGCCGTCGTAGAACTCGACGAGCAGCTCGGCATGGCGTTCGATCACGCGGCACACGTCGCCGAGCGTCGGATTGACGCGCGCCGGATCCCCCGCGAACGCGTTCTTGATGTCGGCGAACAGCCACGGCCGGCCCTGACAGCCGCGTCCGATCGCAACGCCCGCGCAGCCGGTCTCGCGCACCATTTCGAGCGCGTCGTCCGCGCCCCAGATGTCGCCGTTGCCGAACACCGGGATGTCGAGCGCCTCGACCAGCTCGCCGATGCGGCTCCAGTCGGAGTGGCCGCCGTAGTATTCGGCGGTGGTGCGCGCGTGCAGCGTCACGGCCGCACACCCCTCCTCCTGCGCGATATGGCCGGCCTCCATGAACGTCTCGTGGTCATGGTCGATGCCGACGCGGATCTTCGCGGTGACGGGGATGTCCGCCTCGCCGCACACGCGCACGACGCGCTGGATGATCTCACGGAACAGATCGGTCTTCCACGGCAGTGCGGAACCGCCGCCGCGGCGCGTCACCTTGGGCACCGGGCAGCCGAAGTTGAGGTCGACGTGGTCGGCCATGTGCTCGTCGACGACGATGTGCGCGGCCTGTTCGACGATGGCCGGATTGACGCCGTACAGCTGCAGCGAGCGGATCTTCTCGCTCGGCGCGAACCGGCACAGCCGCAGCGCCTTCGGGTTGCGGGCGACCAGCGCGCGGGCCGTGATCATTTCGGCCACGTACAGGCCGTCCGGACCGTATTCCTCGCAAATCACGCGGAACGGCCAGTTGGTCACGCCGGCCATCGGCGAGAGCACGACCGGCGTGGGCACGGTGATCGGGCCAAGCCTCACCGGCGCGATCGTCACCGGTTCGGCCGACGCGTCGGGCGCCGGCGCGTCCGTGCGCGGGTCGAGATTGTCGGTCTCATGCCGTGCGCTGATCACGGTCTCGTCATCATTGGTTTTCGTCACGAACAGTCTTTCCTAGGTGTTCCCTACGTTCATGGCTCCCCCGCCCGAAGGGAGGGACCTTACAAGGCATGACTGAGGGGAGCAGGGGGCTTGTCGCCCTTGCTCCCCTCAAGCCACCTGCGGCGAGGGTTCCCCTGCCGGGAACCGCCCGCCATGCGCCGTTTGCGGAACGATCAGTACAGGCCGCCGGCCTCGTTGATCTTCACGGAATCCGGCCACGGGTCGCCGCCCATGGACACCGGCTTCTGCGGCACATGCGTGCGCTTCTCGCCGATGCGGGAGTCGACGTATTCGGCGACGTGGTCGAGCGAGACGCGCTCCTGGTTCATGGTGTCGCGGTCGCGGATCGTCACGGCCTGATCGTCGAGCGTGTCGAAGTCGACGGTGATGCACAGCGGGGTGCCGATCTCGTCCTCGCGGCGGTAGCGGCGGCCGATCGCGCCGGACTCGTCGTAGTCGATCATCCACTCGTGCTGGCGCAGGTCGGACGCAAGGTTCTGCGCGACGGTCTGCAGCTCGGGCTTCTTGCTCAGCGGCAGCACGGCGGCCTTGATCGGGGCCAGACGCGGGTCGAGGCGCAGCACGGTGCGCTTGTCGACGCCGCCCTTGGTGTTCGGGGCCTCGTCCACGTCGTACGCGTCCACGAGGAAGCACATGAGGGAGCGGGTCAGGCCGGCGGCCGGTTCGATGACGTACGGCACGTACTTTTCGCCGGTGGCCTGGTTGAAGTAGCTCAGGTCCTCGCCGGAGTGCTTCGCGTGCGCGGACAGGTCGAAGTCGGTGCGGTTCGCGACGCCCTCGAGCTCGCCCCAGTCGGAGCCCTGGAAGCCGAACTTGTATTCGATGTCGACGGTGCGCTTCGAGTAGTGGGCGAGCTTGTCCTTCGGATGCTCGTAGTGGCGCAGGTTCTCCGGCTTGACGCCGAGGTCGAGGTACCACTGGGTGCGCGCGTCGATCCAGTACTGATGCCAGTCCTCGTCGGTGCCCGGCTCGACGAAGAACTCCATCTCCATCTGCTCGAACTCGCGGGTGCGGAAGATGAAGTTGCCCGGCGTGATCTCGTTGCGGAACGACTTGCCCATGTTGGCGATGCCGAACGGCGGCTTGGAACGCGACGAGGTCATGACGTTCTTGAAGTCCACGAAGATGCCCTGCGCGGTCTCCGGGCGCAGGTAGTGCAGGCTATTCTCGTCCTCGACCGGGCCGAGGTGCGTGCGCAGCATCATGTTGAAGTCGCGCGGCTCGGTCCACTTGCCGCGGGTGCCGCAGTCGGGGCACACGATGTCGGCCATGCCGTTCTCCGGCAGCTTGTCGCCGTGCTTCTCGGCGTAGGACTCCTGCAGCTTGTCGGCGCGGTTGCGCTTGTGGCAGTTGAGGCACTCGACCAGCGGGTCGTTGAACACGGCCACGTGGCCGGAGGCGACCCACACCGGGGTCGGCAGGATGATGGACGTATCCACACCCACCACGTCGCCGCGGGTGACGACCATGGAGCGCCACCATTCGCGCTTGATGTTGTCCTTCAGCGCGACGCCGAGCGGACCGTAGTCCCACGCGGAGCGGGTGCCGCCGTAGATTTCTCCGGCGGGGAACACGAACCCGCGACGCTTCGCGAGGGATACGACTTCATCGAGTTTGGATACAGCCACAATGCACCTTCTGGTTTGAACGGTTTGGGGACTAGTTAGCGCTCCCGAGTCTATCGGCACAGCGTGACACAGGAATAAAGAGCGACAAGGAGCGGAGCTTTACCACAGGCGTCTGGCGACACGCCAGATCCTTAAGGCAGAGTTTTGCCATTTCGACACGATGATGTCCATGTTGCGGCATAGCGTCGAAAACGTAATGCAGGGGAACCCGGAGTCAACGGCCGGGTTGAGAGTGGCGCGAGCCTGACCCTTGGAACCTGTTGGTTGAGACCATCGTAGGGAGCAGCGATATGAGCGATGATTCGCATATGCACTGTTGCAATGATGCAGACCATGACCACAACGACCACGCCGACCCGGGCGCCGATCTGACCGCGCTGCGCGAACGCATCGCGCAGGCGGTGCGCGACGTGAAGGCGCAGACCCCGCTGGCGCAGTCGTTCACCAATTTCGTGACGATCAACCTCGTGGCGAACGCGCAGCTCGCGGCCGGCGGCACGGCGGCGATGAGCTTCCTGCCGGACGACGTGATCGACACGGCGTCGATCTCGGGCGCCGACTACATCAACGTCGGCACGCTGCTGCCGTTCTACAAGGACGCGCTGCCGCAGATCGCCCGCGCGTTCCGCAAGACCGGCCACAAGTGGGTGCTCGACCCGGTGGCGGCCGGCATCGGCAAGACGCGCACCGAGATCCTGCGCGCGTTCCGCGCCGCTCCCCCGACGATCGTGCGCGGCAACGCGTCCGAGATCATCGCGCTGGCGACCATGTGGGGGCTCGTCTCCCCCGACGAGGCGAGCCGTCCGGCCGGCGTGGAGTCGGTGGACGAGGTGGATGCGGCCGTTGACGCGGCGAAGACGTTGGCCGCGTTCCTCGCGAAGTTCGCGCCGAACGGGCAGGCCGCGGTGGCCGTGTCCGGCAAGGTCGATCTCGTGACCGACGGCGAGGCCGTCTACCGGCTGCCGGGCGGCAGCGCGATGATGGCGAAGATCACCGGCGCCGGCTGCTCGCTGGGCGGCGTGACCGCGACGTATCTGGCCGTCGCCGAGCCGCTCGTGGCCGCATTGGCCGCATCGCTGCTGTACAACCGCGCGGGCGAGATCGCCGAGGCCAAGGCCGAGGGGCCGGGCTCGTTCCAGGTGCATCTGCTCGACGCACTGTGGAACCTCACGCCGGAACAGGTGGCCGAATCTCCTATTGTCTAAGGCTTCGTATTCCAAAAGCGCCGTCACATCGACGCTCCCTCGGCCGGCCGAAGGCCGTCCGCGATTGCAGGACGCCGAGGCTTCCGCCGTTCCCGCACAACAAGACATCACGAATTTCCTTTATATATAGAGAACAGAGGAATCATCATGGATAACTATCCATTCGCATCGATGCGCGACTCGTTCGACCTGTCCGCGTACTTCGTCGTCGGCCCGCAGGACACGCACGGCCGGCCGGTCACCGACGTGATCGAGGAGGCGCTGCGCGGCGGCGCCACGTTCATCCAGCTGCGTGCCAAGGACGCCGACGCCAAGGAGATCACCTCGCTCGCGCAGGACATCGCGCAGATCATCGAGGACAACGACAAGTCCGATTCGGTCGCGTTCGTGATCGACGACCGCGTGGACGTCGTCTGGCAGTGCCGCAACAAGGGCATCAAGGTCGACGGCGTGCACATCGGCCAGACCGACATGGAGCCGCGCGAAGCCCGCGCGCTGCTCGGCGACGACGCGATCGTCGGCCTGTCCGCCGAAACCGAGGCGCTCGTCAAGCTCATCAACGAGCTGCCCGACGGCTGCATCGACTACATCGGCGCCGGCCCGCTGCACGTCTCCACGACCAAGCCCGAGGCTTCGGTCGGCGGCAACGACGGCTCCGGCAAGACGCTCGACGCGGATCAGATCAACACGATCTGCTCGGCCTGCGATTTCCCAGTCGTGGTCGGCGGCGGCGTGACGCTCGCAGACATGGACATGCTCGCGCGCACCAAGGCGGCCGGCTGGTTCGCCGTTTCGGCGATCGCCGGCGCGGACGATCCGCAGGCCGCGACGCGCGCGATGACCGACGCGTGGAAGGCCGTGCGCGGGGATGCGAAGCACGGCTATGCGAAGCGCACGATCGCTCCGGCCGAGCCGGCCGCCGACGCGAACGCCGGCACCGCCGCGGCCGAGCCGAAGTTCACCAACGCGAAGGAAGCCAAGGAGGCGCAGAAGCTCGCCAAGCAGCAGCGCGTCGACATCGCCGCCCGCGGCTCCAAGCAGCGCGACAAGGCGCACATCCGCAAGACCAAGCCGGTGCATTTCGAAAACCAGTTCGGCTCCTACGACCTCGAGGTGCCGTACACCGAGATCAAGCTGTCCGACACGCCTGGCGTCGGCCCGAACCCGCCGTTCATCGACTACAACACCGAAGGCCCCAAGTGCGATCCGAAGGAGGGCCTGAAGCCCCTGCGCCTCGACTGGATCCTCGACCGCGGCGACGTGGAGGAGTACGAGGGCCGCGAGCGCAACCTCGCGGACGACGGCAAGCGTGCCATCAAGCGAGGCAAGGCCACCAAGGAGTGGCGCGGCCGCAAGCACAACCCGCTCAAGGCCAAGGACCATCCGATCACGCAGATGTGGTACGCCCGCCACGGCATCATCACCCCGGAGATGAAGTACGTGGCCGAGCGCGAGAACTGCAGCGTCGAGCTGGTGCGTTCCGAGCTCGCCGCCGGCCGCGCGGTCATGCCGTGCAACATCAACCACCCGGAGGCCGAGCCGATGATCATCGGATCCGCCTTCCTCACCAAGCTCAACGCGAACATGGGCAACTCGGCCGTCACCTCGTCCATCGACGAGGAGGTCGAGAAGCTGACGTGGGCCACCAAGTGGGGCGCGGACACCGTCATGGACCTTTCGACCGGCAACGACATCCACACCACGCGCGAGTGGATCCTGCGCAACTCCCCCGTCCCGATCGGCACCGTGCCGATGTACCAGGCGCTGGAGAAGGTCGAGGACGACGCGAGCAAGCTGTCTTGGGAGCTGTTCCGCGACACCGTGATCGAACAGTGCGAGCAGGGCGTGGATTACATGACCATCCACGCGGGCGTGCTGCTGCGCTACGTGCCGCTGACCGCGAACCGCGTGACCGGCATCGTCTCGCGCGGCGGTTCGATCATGGCCGAATGGTGCCTGCAGCATCATCAGGAAAGCTTCCTGTACACGCACTTCGACGAACTGTGCGACATCTTCGCCAAGTACGACGTCGCGTTCTCGCTGGGCGACGGCCTGCGCCCGGGCTGCCTTGCGGACGCGAACGATCCGGCGCAGCTGAGCGAGCTGATGACGCTGGGCGAGCTGACCCGCCGCGCGTGGGCCAAGGACGTGCAGGTGATGATCGAGGGCCCGGGCCACATCCCGTTCGACACGGTGCGCATGAACATCGAGATGGAGAAGGCGATCTGCAACGACGCGCCGTTCTACACGCTGGGACCGCTGACGACCGACACCGCGCCGGGATACGACCACATCACGTCCGCGATCGGCGGCGTGGAGATCGCCCGCTACGGCACGGCCATGCTGTGCTACGTGACGCCGAAGGAGCACCTCGGCCTGCCGAACAAGGATGACGTCAAGCAGGGCGTGATCGCGTACAAGATCGCCTGCCACGCGGCCGACATCGCCAAGCACCACCCGCATGCGCAGGACCGCGACGACGCGATTTCGAAGGCCCGATTCGAGTTCCGCTGGCTCGACCAGTTCAACCTCAGCTACGATCCGGACACTGCGATCGCGTTCCACGACGACACGCTGCCGGCCGAGCCGGCGAAGATGGCGCACTTCTGCTCGATGTGCGGCCCGAAGTTCTGTTCGATGGCCATTTCGCAGAACATCCGCAAGCAGTTCGGCGGCGAGGCGTCGCAGGAGCGGATCGTCGCCGAATCGGCCGAGAACGTGGCTCGCGGCATGGCCGAGATGAGCGAGAAGTTCAGGGCGCAGGGCGGCAAGCTCTACACCACCGCCGAATAGCGAGTAGCCTAGAACATATGAACATGTGGCGACCGCGGTCTGCAACGACGCGGCCGCCACATGTTATAGAAAGGACCAATCATGACCACCACTCTTATTCCTGTTTTGGCGATTTCCGGTTCGGATTCGTCCGGCGGCGCCGGCATGCAAGCCGATCTCAAGACCATGCTCACTAACGGCGTGTTCGGCATGAGCGCGATCACCGCGATCACCGCGCAGAACACGATGGGCGTCACCGGCGTGCAGAACATCACGCCCGACATGGTCGCCGCGCAGATCGACGCCGTGTACGCGGACATCCCGCCGCAGGCCATCAAGATCGGCATGGTCTCCTCCGCCGACCTCATCAACGCGATCGCCGACCGGCTGGAAGCGCACCACGCGACCAACGTCGTGCTCGACCCGGTCATGGTCGCCACGTCCGGCGCGAAGCTCATCGACGATGATGCGATCGCCGCGCTCACCACGCGCCTGTTCCCGCTCGCCACGGTCATCACGCCGAACATTCCCGAAACGGAGGTGCTACTCGAACTGCTCGCACACCGCGACGCTACGCTGGACACCGACAAGTGGGCGGAAACCGCGGAACAGTCGGCGTCCATCGCCGACGAGGCCGCGATGGAAACGGCCGGACGCACGATCGCCGGCCATTTCGGCTGCGCGGTGCTGGTCAAGGGCGGTCACGGCGTGGCCGACGCGAACGATCTGCTGGCCGAACCGGACGGCACGGTCACGTGGATCGACGGCGTGCGCGTGGACAATCCGAACACGCACGGCACCGGCTGCACGCTGTCGTCCGCGATCGCGTCGAACCTGGCGAAAGGCGATACGCTGGAGCAGGCGATCCGACACGCGAAGGAGTATCTGACCGGCGCGCTCAACGCCCAGCTCGATCTGGGCCACGGCTCCGGCCCGATGGACCACGCATGGGCGAGCCGTTAAGCGCGAAGCCCTGAGCAAGACATACAGATATATAAAGGAGTGAACCACATGACATTCGACCGCAACGCAGTCAAGCAGGAAGTCCCGATCGACCCGGAGACCGGCAAGCCGTATCTCAACACGGTGGCCGCGATCCAGGTGTCGGCGCACGGCACCGGTTCCGAGGTGTCGCCGTACGTGGCGCAGGCCATCGCGGTGATCCGCGAGTCGGGTCTGCCGCAGGAAACCAACGCGCTGTTCACCGACGTGGAGGGCGATCTGGACGACGTGCTGAAAGTGGCCGGCGATGCGGCCAAGAAGCTCGCCATGCAGGGCTATCGCACGAGCCTTGTGCTGCACATGGACATCCGTCCCGGCTTCACGGGTCAGCTGACCGAGAAGCCGGCGCTGGTCGACCAGATTTTGGGCGATAAGTGATGGGTCCGGTTCCCGGGATTCGCGGCAAAAATCCCGGGAACCGGAAACCGCACAATACCGAACAACCGAACATCGGCCTTTCCCGGCATTCCAACGGTTGCGCAACGCAAACCGAACATCGCCGGTTCCCGGGATGTTCCGCGCAAAATCCCGAGAACCGGCGCACGCCGACAATCACCCCAACCGTCCACTATGTGACCGCCGTCACATATTTCCAAGAGACAAACCTAAGGTATCTGTCAGGTTTTCCCAGCCACACAATGGCCGGCGAACGGATTCAAGGCAACGTCGCGCGACCACACAATGGGAGCGCAGCCGCAGCCAAGAGTCGACACATAAGAGGTTTGCAATCATGACTGCTGCTTCCCAGCAGATTCCCGCCACCGCGGCCAGCGCTCGCGCCGGCGAGCACGGCGCCGCCGATCAGGCGCATATCCAAGACATCATCTCGCGCGTGGACCGCGCGCACGAAACCCCGATGTTCCACCGCATCGTCGCGCTCGTCGCGGCCGGCATGCTCATGGACAGCATCGACGTGTACATCGGCTCCGCCGTCGCGTCCAGCGCGCTGGCCACCGGCTGGTCCACCGTCAAGCAGAATTCGACGTTCATGTCGGCCGGATTCCTCGGACTGCTCATCGGTTCCCTTCTGGCCGGCTTCGTCGGCGATCTCAAGGGCCGCCGCGTCGCCTACCAGATCAACCTGCTGCTGTTCGGCGGCTTCACGTTCCTCGGCGCGTTCGCCCCGAACATGGCCGTGCTCTCCCTGTGCCGCCTTGGTGCGGGCCTCGGCCTCGGCGCCGAGATCGTGACCGGGTTCGCGATGGTCAACGAGTTCGCGCCGATGAACCGCCGCGGCCACTGGTGTGCGATCGTCTCGCTCGTCGCCAACTGCGGCGTGCCGATCGCCATGCTGCTGTGCGCGTTCATCATCCCGCGCTGGAGCTGGCGTCCGCTGTTCGTCGGCATCGGCCTTGTGGCGGCCATCATCTGGTGGCTGCGCCGCGACATCCCCGAATCCCCGCGCTGGCTCGCCGTGCACGGCCGCTATGAGGAAGCCGACAAGATCGTCAGGGAGATGGAGGCCAACGGCTCCGAGCCGGCCGCCGCCAACGCCGCGGCCACCGCCGCCGACGCTGCCGCGCAGAACCGCAACGCGGGCGGCCGTTCGCTCGGCATCTGCCTGCTTGTGGCGATCGTGGCCGTGGGCGCGACCAACGTGTGCTCGTACGCGTTCACCTCGTGGGTGCCGACGATCCTCGTCAAGCGCGGCATCAACCTGTCCTCGTCGCTGACCACGTCCACGCTCATGATGCTCGGCGCCCCGGTCGGCTGCCTGATCGGCTCGCTGCTCATCGACCGCATCGGCCGCAAGCGCACGATCGTGCCCGCGTTCCTGTTCACCGGCGTGTTCGGCATGGCGTACGCGTTCCAGACTTCGACCGCCGGCGCGATCATCGTCGGTTTCCTGCTCATGATGTGCCTCTACACGCTCATGGCGTCGGTCGTGGCCGTGTATGCGCCTGAACTGTTCGCCACCAAGGTCCGCTTCCGCTGCGTGGGTCTTGCGAACGCGATCGCCAAGCTGCTCAACGTGCTTATGCCTATGGTGGTGGGCTGGATGCTCACCGCGCTCGGCGCGACGTCGATTTTCGTGTCGATCAGCGTGATCGCGATCTTCTCGATGCTCATCGTCGGCTTCTTCGGCGCGGAGACCTCTCAGCGCTCGGTCGGCTGATCGCCGGTCATCGCCGGTTATCTTTGCGGAAGGGGCCCGTTGACGGATTCGTCGGCGGGCCCCTTCCGTCATTTCCGTCACGGCTGGCACGACTGTCGCGGCTGTCACTGCGGCAGCGGTATCACCGCCGACAGCGTCCATTCGCCGTGCCGCGCGTCGATGTCGAGCGCACCGCCGCGCGCATTGAGCCGGGTCCGGTACCGGTCGAGCCCGGTGCCGAGCGATTGCCGGCGACGCCCGGCCTGTCCGGCGTCGCGGCCGATGCCGTGTCCGTCGTCGACGAGCGCCGTGTCGACGAGCGCGATCTGCACGGCGTCGCGGCCGATGCCGATCGTGAGTACGTATCCGCAGGCCGGGTCGGCGTGTTTGGCAATGTTGCCGTAGAGCTCCTCAAGCAGTCCGGCGATCAGATCGTCCGGTTGCGCCGCGTCGTTCGCGTTGGAGACGATCGTCTGCCCGTCGAAGCCGAGCTCGGCAAGCCGATGATCGCCGGATCGTGCGATCGTACGCAGTTGCGCGGCGAGCGGACAGTCGACGCGATCGACGCTCGGATTGATGACGGACGGATGCGACGGCGGCTGACCGGCGAACGTCGACCGCTGCCGTCCGGCGTTCCGGCCGCCGGCCGATGATGGCGATGATGCTGATGAGGATGATGAGGATGCCGTCGACGCCGATGTTTCCGCTGCCGTGTCGCCGCCATCGCCCGATCGCACGGCCGTCGCCGTCGATGCGCGCGGATCGCTGTCGTCGCGTCCTTCGATCACGCCGATGACCTGATGCGTGCGGTCGAGCGCGCCGGAAGCGACATCGCGCAATTCGCGCAGTTCGGCAAGGCTGGGCGCACGGCCGTCGGCGATATCCTTGTCGAATCGCAGGATGAGATAGGCGAGGTCGTTCGACACGTAGTCGTGGATGTCCTGCGCGGCGCGGGCGCGTTGGCGTCGGTACGCGAGTTCCATCTGCGCGGCGTGGCGTTCGTGGTTCCAGCGTGCGGCCATGCCGCCGAGCAGGAATCCGGCGAACAGGATGACGACCGGCGCCACGCCGGACATGGCGACCGTGCCGAGCAGCACGTGGCGGTCGCCGCCGGAGCCCGCGCCGTCGGATGAGGATTCGCCTCCACTGCCGGAACCGTTGGAATCGCCGGAACCGCCGGAACCGTTGGATTGGGCGGAACCGCCGTTGTTTTGCGATCCGCCGTTGGAGGTCTCGCCGCGCGCATCAGAGCCGGAGGAACCGCCGTCGGCCGACTCGTCGCTCGCTCCGCCGTTCGCGCCTCCGATCGAATCGTTGGTCGGAGCATCGTCGTTGCCGGAATCGGCGGAACCATCGGCATCGGAATCGGCAGAGCCCGAGGAATCGGCGGCACCGGAATCGGGCGAGGCGCCGCTGCCCGCAAGACTGTTCGCGCTGCCATTGCCGCTCCCGCTCCCCCACTGCGGCAGGGCCACGCCGCCGGCCGTGAGCAGCCACGACGTCAGTGCGACGACCGTGATCGCCACCGCCGCGCGCCGGTTCGCGTATCCGAACACGCCGACCGCGATGAGCACCGCGACCAGCGCGGCGGACGGCATGGTCACCGGCGCAAAGCACAGCACGATCCACAGCGCAACGACCGCGAGCCCGCCACTGACCGGCCGGAACGCCATGCCGATCACGGCCGCGGCGAACACGAACGCGCATACCGCGCCGGCGACCGTCATGCCGTCGAACGTCAGCGCGACCAGCGTTTCCATCGTGCATGCCACGGCCACGATGAGCACCGCGACCAGCAGCCACGCGTTGGCCACACGCCGGTCGGCGTCGGCCAGCAGCCTGCGCCATCCAACCACAGCCGTCATCCCGTCACCCCGCTTTCCGTGTCGTCATTGTCAGAACATATGCCGCCGCACGCAGATCGAGATCGCGTGGGCGCGGCTGCGAGCGCCTAGCTTGGAGAGAGCGCGCCGTTCGAACGTGGCGACGGTGGGCGTGCCGACGCCGAGCCGGTCCGCGATTTCGCGCGTGGTCAGCCCGTCCGCGTAGAGGCGCAGCACGTCGCACTCCTTGGGCGAGAGCGCGCCGCGGGCTCCGCCGCCGGCGTCGTATGACGCGTCTTCGAGCAGTGTGTGTGCTTCGGCCGCGTCAAGGAAGCGCATACCGGTCGGCACGGTCGTCATGCCGCTGCGGAAACCGTCAACCGGCGTATTTGCGGATCGTCGTACGCCATCCGCGTCATGCTCGCCGCTCGCAGTTTCCTCATTGCGTACGATCGCATGATCCGAGTCGATCGTTTGGTCGTCGTCATCGGCATTCGTCGCCAGTCCGTGGGCGGCGCGTCGGATCGCCGCGGCCATGCCGGCGAGGTCGGTTTTGCCGACGAGCGCCTGCATGCCGCAGCGCACGGCTTCGTCGCGGAACGACGCGACCGCATACGATGTCACGCCGACGACGCCCACGTCGGCGCGTTTGACGCGGATCGCCCGGCAGACTTCGGTGCCGGGCACGTCGTTCATCGACATGTCGGTGACGAGCACGTCCGGCCGTTGCGTTCTGCTCAGACAGCGGCTGATCGCGACCGCGCCGAGTTCGCACGTCCAGATCACGTCGAACCGTGCGTCCATGCGCGCGATCATCGTCGACAATACGGCGACCGCGTACGGATCGTTGTCGACGATGCCGATGCGAATACGCGCGTTCGCAGCATCGGCAGGACCGCTGGCGGCACCGTCAACGGCATGATCCCGTGCAGCCGCCCGCAAAGTCACCCGTGCAGTTGCCTGTGCAGCCGTGCCATGCCGCGTTCCGATCGACACGTCCGCGATTCCGCCGATATCCGTCTTCCGGCCCTCATCAGTCTCGTCCATGCGCTTGCCTCCCCTCCGCCTATCATGCCCGCCCGTGCGGCCGCGCCGTCGCGCCGCGTCATGCGGGCTATGACATCCATCATTCCACCGATCGTGCATGTTCCATACTGGAATTACCGCAACACGCCGGCGTGCGTGGCGGGCGTGGCGCCGCGACGCTCGGAACGGCGTCCGCAACCGCTTCTCGCGCCGGCTCGGACGGCCGTCGGGACCAACCTGCGGCCGGAAAGGAGGCCATCATGACCTCGGTACACTTCGATCCCGTCTCACGAGGCCCACGCACGGCGCGTTTCACGCATGGTTTCACGCAATGGTTCGCACAGCGGTGCTCGTGGAACCGCGCGCATTGGATCGGCGTCATCGCGCTGGGCGGGCTGCTGTGGCTGACCGCATACTATTACCGTTATGCCGCGTTTCTACCGGAACTCGGCGACCGGCAGGTTCCCGACGGCTTCATCTGGCTGCCGATGATGGCGATCCTCTGGCCGATCGGGCTGGGCCTGACCAACCTGATGCTCGGTTCGATCCGCTCCGGTTCCCTGTCGTTTCCGCTGGTCAGCGCACTGATGGGGCCGCTCGGCTTCGGTTGGACGCATCTGCGCATGGTCGGCTACGTCGATTACCGCCGGTGGTCCGATTGGCTGGCGTTGATGCGCGCGCACGGCGGCGAACTGCTCGTGCAAGCGTTGTATGGCAGTGCGGTGCTGCTGCTCGCGTACGCGGCGGTGGCGTTCAGCGGCTATGCGATCGGCCGCTACGGGCTGCGCAAGCTGTTCCTCGCTCCGTCGCCGACGAGCGCGAGTGGGCGCATGCTCGCGTGGGCGCGGCGTGACGCGGTGCGTTTCGGCTGCTGGCTGACGTTGGCGGTCACGTACGGTCTGATACTGACGTTTGCGCTCGTTCGCGGCCAATGGGCGATGGCCGGAGCGCTGATGATCAATTTCGCCGTGCCGCCGGTGCTGCTGGTGACGTGCGGCGCATACGCGACCCGCGACGCGGCGCTGCCGGCTGCGCGACACCGTGCACGACGGTCCGCCGACGTACGGCTCGATGATGACGCGGATCGACCGACAACTAATCGAATGATGGTTTGCCGGAACACCGCGCCCGATGGTCGGCGATCCGGCGTCGCGGCGAAACGAACTGCGGCGGGCGGCAACGGACGAACCGCCGGACGAGCGGTGGCACTTGACGGCGGCTGGCAACACGACGAACGGGTTGATTGGCTGCGGTTGCTGTTCTTCCCCGCAATCGGCGCACTGATCGGCGCTGTGGCGGTGTTCATATTGGTCGCGCCGTATCAGGACGAATGCCCGATCAACGGCGTGTGCACGCCGATCGGCGACAACTGGTTCATCGACTGGACCAATCTGGTCGACATGGTGCCGCAGTTCCTCGTGCTGTATCTCGTCGCCGGCTATCTCGGCTACGTCGCGGTGCTGACCGCGCGTCTCATCGCCCGCGCTCTTCGCAACGCTCGCAGTGCCCGCAATCGCACGGCTTCTCGCGGAAAGGAGCAATCATGACCACGCCGAACACAACGCAGAACAACAACGTTCGCAGCAACGTTCTCGCCGCACGCCGTCATCAGCGGTCGTCGGCCATGCGTCGGCTGACCGCGGCGCTGCTCACGATCGCATTCGCCGTCGCCGCAACGGGCGCGGCGTATACGGCGACGGCCGCGCTGGACGGCATCCGCGCCACGATCGTCGCGGCCCGTCCGCTCGCCGGCAAGCCGAGCGCGTCGGCCGTGAACGGCGCCGGCTATTTCGCCGAACAGTATTCCAGCTATTTCCTCGCCGCCGGGCTCAAGCACGGCAACGTGAACTTCTCCCCCACGTCAATGTGGCTGGCGTTGGCGATCGCGGCGCAGGGTGCGGACGGCGAGACGCGCGCGCAGCTGGACCGCGTGCTGCAAACGCAGTCACTGACGGCCAGCGACTATCGTTCGCTGATCTCGTCGATCAACGGCCGACGCGAAGGCGCGGCGTCCGAAATGATCGCGCGCAATGCGGTGTGGGCGGATGACGTGCTCACGCTGTCCGACGGGTTCGCGTCGAGCGTGCGCGACGCGTTCGACGCGGACGTGTTCTCGCTGCCGTTCGGCGACGACGCGACGCAACGGCTGCGCGAGTGGATCAAGGAGGGCACGCGCGGCGAGCTTGACCCGAACGTGCGGCTGGACGACGGCCAGCTGCTGTCGATCGTCAACACCATGTACGCGGACGGGCGATGGGACGAACCGTTCGATGCGAACGATACCAAGAACGGCACGTTCCACGGGTCGCATGGCGACGCGACCGTGCCGATGATGACGCGCACGTTCGAGAACACGACGTGGGCGTTCAGCAAGAAGGAAGGCTGGCAGACCGCGACGCTCACGTTCGACGACGGCGGCACGTTCACGCTGCTGCTGCCGGACGAGGGCCGGTTCGACGAGATCGCGCGGGCGGGCGGTTCTGTGGCGAGCCGGGCGTTCCGCGCGGGCACGTCGAACGCGTCGGACGGGAACGCGATCTGGCCCGACGAGCCGGAGCGGCAGGGGCCGATCCCGGACGTGCTGGGATTCGACACGACGGCGTACGCCGCGCAGGTGACGGTGACGATGCCGCGGTTCTCGATCACGAATACGTTTGCGTCGGACGAGCTGACCGACGTGCTGCGCGAGATCGGCGTCACGGACGCGTTCGACCCGGAGCGGGCCGATTTCGCAAAGATGCTCGACGCTGATCATTCCGCGTTCAAGGACGCGGCGCTGTATGTGGATTCGGTGGTGCAGGGCACGCGCATCGACGTGAACGAGCGGGGCGCCAAGGCGGCCGCCTACACCGACATCGGCATGGCCACCTCGGCCGCGCCCGTGGAGCGGCGGCACGTCGACTTCACCGTCGACCGCCCGTTCCTCTACCAGTACGCCACCCCCGACGGCATCCCCCTCTTCGTGGGCGCCGTCGAGAACCTATGACCCTACTTGTGGAGGAAGAGGCCGCCGTCGCCCCAGGCCCAGTCGCCGGCGCCGGCGCCGATCTGGAAGTGGAGTTTGGCGATGCCGAGGTCGTTGAACGGCACGCCGTTGTCGGATGCCGGGTCGATGTGCGCGGCGGCCGTGTCGTCGGCGGGGTTGTAGGTGAACGTGATCGGCTGGCGGTTCATGCCGCTCGGCGCCTTCATGGCCGCCTCGACGCCCGCACGGAACCAGTCGGGCGCGGCGGCGCGCTCCTCGTCGGTCATGCCGGCGGTGAACTGCTCGTACGACTTGGTCGGCCGGTGCGTGCGCTGGCGCTCCACCAGATCCGCATAGCTGGTGGACGTGTACGTGAGGTGATGCTCCGGATGGCCGATCACGATACCCAAGTACAGTTCCTCGGACTTGGTGATGTGGCAGTGCTTGGCCGCCTCCTCGCGATCCCAGCTTCCGCCGACCCACAGGGTGCCGAGTCCGCGCAGCGTGGCGGTGAGCACGGCGCGCTCGCCGTAAAAGCCGGCGCGCTCGCGGGCTTCGGGGTCGTCCTTCGGCCCGACGACGGCGATGAGGTTCGCCGCGTTGGTCAGGTGCCCCGACTCGTTGGCGGCCGTAAACACGGACGGCTGGTTGAGGATGAGTTGCATGTTGAGCCCGCCGAGCATGTTGACCGCGTCGAGCGTCATGCTCAGCTGTCGGGCGGTGTCCTCGTCGATCGGATCCTTGTCGTAGGCGCGCACCGACGTGCGAATGTTGATCGCGTCGATGAGCTGCGTGTGTTCTGCCATAATTGCCCCTTCCTTGGCGTTGCGTAATGGCGTGACGATAACGTAACCATCATACGCAGCAATCAGCCGCGGCGATCACGGCAAAATCGCGCGGTCTCACGCAAAACTACGCAAAACCACGCAAGACCGCACGAAACCGCACGAAACCGTGCAAAACCACGCAAACGCGAGTACCGAACGCTACTTGAGCGCCGGCATCGGCTTCCAGTTCGGATCATGCATGAGCTTGCGCGAATCCCACCAGCCCTTCGCGATCTGCACCAAACCGGTGCGCACGTGCTCACGGTCGACCATCACCAGGCGAATGACTTCCTTCGCGGCGGTCGCGATCGTGCCGAGCGCGAACAGGAACGGGCGGAAGTCGCCGTGCACCATAAAGTAGCGGGCCATGTAGCCGCGGTTGCGCATGATGTGGTAGCGATTCATGTCGGACGTGGAGTTGAGCTGGCGGAGCCCCGCGATGTCCCAGTTGCCGATTTCGCGCGTGCGGCGCAGCACGACGTCCGGTACGACGATCGGATTGGTGACCTTGCTGGCGAGGTAGCCGTAGATCGTGTCGTCCCAGTAGATGAAGAACCGCGGGTCGGGGAAGCCGATTTTCTCGACGACGCGGCGGCGGAACAGGCCGCCTTCGAAGCACAGCGTGTCCATCACACGGTAGCCGGCGCGACCGAACGCGGCGGGCGCGATCGGGTTCGGGATGCCGAGCGGGACGATGAAATCGTACTGCCAGTAGAACGGGCCGCCGTCGTAGTCGTAGCGGCTGCCTTGGATCACGTCGTGCCGGGGCGTCCATTTGGCGAGTTTTTCGATGCCTTCGGGTTCGACGGCCACGTCGTCGTCCATGACCCAGAACCATTCGGCGCCGAGTTCGTACGCCTTCTTCACGCCGGCGGAGAAGCCGCCCGCGCCGCCGAGGTTCACGGTTTGCGGCGCGTAGACGACGCGCTGTTCGTTGCCGCTCGCGTCCGGCACGGTGGTGCCCCACTGTTTGGTGATGCGCGCGGCGAAGTCGTCGACCATGCCGTGCGTTTCGTCGGAGTGCTCGTTGTCGACGATGACGATGCGCCACGGTGCGACCGTGAGCCGTTCGATCGAGTCGAACAGTTTGGTCAGCAGCTGCTGGCGCTTGTACGTGACGACGACGATCGCCAGTTTCTCGATGGTCTTCTTCGCGGCATGCTTTTCACTCATGCCCACCATTGTATGCACAGCCCGGCGCGGAACGCGCGTCAATGGTTGGGACGGACGCGCGTGATCGCGTATTTCGCGTCGAAGATGATGATGCCGAGATCGTCGTAATGATGTCCGTCGATGTAGGTGACGGCGGTGTGTCCGGGCTGCGATGCTGGCAGGTCGAACAGTCGCAGGATCGCGCGTTCGGCCGTGCCGTCTGCGAGCGTGATGTAGGTGCGGCGGTCGATGATCGGGACCGCGTTGTGATCCGTGGGTTGCGCCGATTTGAGCGCGATCTGCCGCGTTTCCTCGTTGACGTAGGTGATGACGGCGCTCGGATGGCCGAGCATGATGCCGGTGTCGGCGTTGAAGCTGATGTTGCGGTCGCGGATGGTGAGCCGCGGCGGCTTGGCGAGCCGAATTTCCGTGAATCCGTCCAACAGCCCGCCCATGCGTTCCCCCTCGCCCTTGATGTGATCGTCGTTCCGATGCTTTCCCCCCCGATTCTACCGTCACGTCGCTTCCACACGCCAAGCGGTCCAAATCAGGAAGTCAAAACGGTCCAAATGAAGAAACGAAAACGGTCCAAACGAGGAAGTAAAATCGGTCCAAATGAGGAAACGAAAACGGTCCAAATGAGGAAACGGGGTCCAATGATGGCAGTTACGAACACGAAACCGTACCTTCCGCGCATATATGACCAGATCTTGAAGAAACGACTTGCCGCCAAGGGAGCTGTGCTCGTCGAAGGCCCCAAATGGTGCGGGAAAACCACAACTTGCGCAAAGCAGGCGAACAGCGTGCTGTACATGGCCGATCCCTCATCTCATTCGCAGAACTTGCTATTCGCAGAAACGCAGCCGTCGTTCCTTCTGGAAGGTGCCACTCCCCGACTGATCGACGAATGGCAGGTAGCCCCGCAACTGTGGGACGCCGTACGCTTTGAAGTCGATCAGCGAGGATTGCAGGGACAGTTCGTCCTTACCGGATCCAGCGTGCCGCCAAGTTTTGACCGGATCACCCACACAGGCACCGGCAGAATCGCCCGCCTGCGTATGCGTCCGATGAGCCTGTATGAGTCGAGGGAGTCTTCAGGCACGACATCATTGGAATCGTTGTTTGACGGAAAGCCGCTTTCTCCTGCCCATGCCGGGACGACCATTGAGCGACTGGCATTTCTGATGTGCCGTGGCGGGTGGCCGGGAGCCGTTGATCTTGAAGATGACAACGCGGCGCTCCAGCAGGCGATCGACTACGTCGATGCGGTGGCGGAAGCCGATATTTCCCGGGTTGATGATGTGGAACGCGATCCGCACCTGACCCGTCGACTGCTGCGCTCATACGCACGCATGGAATCGTCGCAGACGTCGGTGGCACAAATCGCAGCCGATGTGGCGGGGAATGAGACCAGTCCCAGCGCCAAAACCGTGCAATCGTATCTTCGTGCGCTTGAGGAAATCTTCGTTATAGAAGACATGCCGGCCTGGAATCCGAACCTGCGTTCAAAAACCGCCATACGCGCCGCAGACACACGGCATTTTGTCGATCCTTCCATTGCGGCGGCGGCTCTCGGCGTGAATCCCAAAGGAATCCTGCGTGATTTGGAGACGTTCGGACTGCTGTTTGAAGGCATGTGCGTGCGCGATTTGCGAGTGTATGCGGACGCGCTGGACGGTCAGGTATTCCATTACCGCGATAAAACCGGATTGGAATGCGATGCGGTAATTCATTTGCGGGACGGACGTTATGGCTTGATCGAAGTCAAGCTCGGAGGCGATCGGCTCATCGACGAAGGTTCGGCCAATCTGCTGAAACTGGCCGATCGTATTGATACCGGACGTATGGAAAAGCCTTCGTTCCTCATGGTGCTCACTGGTACAGGCGCCTACAGCTATACAAGACCGGACAACGTCATCGTAGCCCCGCTCACCACTCTCCGCCCTTGACCTGCATCTCGTGCAATTACGCGATTCCGATGCAACAGGAATGCCGCAGCACACACATCGCAATCCGAAGAGCCAGATTATCCATTCACGCATGTGGATTGATTGTCGTCCACTCAACGAACTTCGAGACCAGAAACCTTAAAGAAGCGTAAAGGCCGCGGCTACGATGCCATTCTTGCAAAAGACACCGTAGCCGCGGCTAATTATTCGCCTAGCGGGGAGACGAATCAGCGACCCATGCTGAGCATCCG
>NZ_JAFEJT020000050.1 GCF_018555435.2 Bifidobacterium amazonense | reverse complement strand
GCGTTCGGCGAGCGCGGCCGCGTGCTCGCGATCCTCGGTGTACTTGGAGTTGCCGCCGTCGACGACGATGTCGCCGGGTTCGAGCAGTTCGCCGAGCCGCGCGATCGTCGATTCGGTGGGCGTGCCGGCCGGGACCATGACCCATACGACACGCGGCGCGTCGAGCGCGGCGACGAGCGCGTCGAGCGAGGCGACGTCGCGGCCGGAGTCGGGGTTCATGTCGTAGCCGACGATCTCGTGGCCGTGCTCGCGCAGGCGCTTGACCATGTTGCCGCCCATTCGGCCGAGGCCGATCATTCCCATCTGCATAGTGGTTACCTTCTTTGGTGTGTGTGGTGTGTGATGTTTGTTGCGATGCGATGTGGTGTGGTGACGCGAGGCGCGTCCGTTACAGCTTGAGCGCTCCGGCCACCGCGGCGGCCTCCATGTCGGGTTCGGCCTGGCCGATGTGCACGTTGACGTGCACCTCGTCGTCGCCGGGCTCCTCGAGGATGTCGAACTGGGAGCGGAGCATCTCGGGCTTCATGAAGTGGCCTTCGCGGTGCGAGAGGCGTTCCATGACCTCGTCGTACGTGCCCTGCATGTACACGAACACGACGCCGGGCCGGCGCAGCTTGTCGCGGTACGCCTTTTTGAGCGCGGAGCAGGTGACGATGGCCGGCTCCCCTGCGGCGATGCGGTCGTCGATCCATGCGGCGAGCGCGTCGAGCCACGGCCAGCGGTCCTCGTCGGTGAGCGGGTGGCCGGCGGCCATCTTGTCGATGTTGGCCTGCGGGTGGAAGTCGTCGGCCTCGGCGTATTTGATGCCGTAATGGTCGGCCAGATGCGTGGCGACGGTGCTTTTGCCGCAGCCGCATACGCCCATGAGGATGATGATCGGCTTGGTCGCGGCGAAGTAGTTCGCGGGGACGGTGTTGGCGGTGATGATGGATGGTGCGTTCATGGTTGGTGCCTGGTTTCTGCGGTTGGACGGTTGGATCGGATAGTTTGCGAAGGATGGATCGAGGGGTTGGACCGGACGGTTGGCGTCCGATGACGATTGTCGATGCCGGCCGGACGACGGTGATGCGGCGGTCGCCCGGCCGGCCGCCGTGCGTCAGACGAGCGGCACGAACAGGCTGCAGATCATGACGAGCGCGAGCACGACGACGGACAGCAGGCATTCGAGCACGGTCCACGTCTTGAACGTCTCGCCGACCTCGAGCCCGAAGTATTCCTTGATGAGCCAGAAGCCCGCGTCGTTGACGTGCGAGAGGAACACGGAGCCGGCGCCGATGGCGATGACGAGCAGCGCGATGGCCGGTGCGGTCACGCCCATCTGGTCGACGACCGGGCCGAGGATGCCGGCGGTGGTGATGATCGCGACGGTGGCCGAGCCGGTGGCGACGCGCACGAACGCGGCGATCAGCCATGCGAGCAGGAAGATCGAGACGGACGAGCTTTCGACGAACTTGCCGATCACGTCGCCGATGCCGGTGTCGACGAGCACGCCCTTGTAGCCGCCGCCCGCGCCGACGATGAGCAGGATGCCGGCGATCGGCGGCAGCGCGGCCTTGAGCGAGTCGTTGACGGACTTCCAGCTCATGCGCGTGGCGCGGCCGAGCGCGATCATCGCGAACAGCACGGCGGTGGCGAGCGCGATGGCGGGCTTGCCGAAGAAGGCGAGCACCTGCGCGTACACCGCGTTCGAGCCGGCCTGGTCGGGGGCGGCGATTTCGAAGATCGCGTTGGCGAGCATGAGGATGGCCGGCACGAGGATGCACAGCACGGACAGGCCGAACGGCGGCTTGACGGCGGCCTTGCCCTGCTTGCCGTCACCGGCGTCGAAGTCGTCGGGCGCGCCGACGGGCACCCACTGGGCGGCGAACTTGGAGAACAGCGGGCCGACGAGCGCGGCGGTGATGACGGCGATCGGCAGGCCGAACATCATGGTCACGCCGACGGAGCCGTTCTTGAAGCAGCTCAGCGCGGCGAGCGGACCGGGCTGCGGCGGCATGCAGGCGTGCATGACGGACAGGCCGGCGAGGGTGGGGATGGCCACGCGCATAAGCGGCAGCCTGGAGCGGCGCGAGATGAGGATGATGACCGGCACGAGCACGACGAGGCCGACCTCGAAGAACATCGGCAGGCCGATGAGCGCGCCGATCAGGGCCATGGTCCACGGGATCATGCGCGTGGAGGTCTTCGACAGGAGCGTGTCGACGATGGAGTCGGCGGCGCCGGTGTCCATGAGCACTCGGCCGAGCATCGCGCCGAGGCCGACGAGGATGCCGACGGAGGCCATCGTGGAGCCGAACGACGTGGAGAAGCTCTCGACGGTGGCGACCGGCCCGTAGCCGGAGCCGATGCCGACGACGAGCGCGGAGATGAGCAGGGAGACGAACGGATGCAGCTTGGCGACGGTGACCAGCAGGATCAGCACGACGATGCTGGCGACCACGCTGATGCCCAGCTGCATGCCGTTGAGCTGCACCGCGGTGCTTGCTTCGGCAAGAATAAGGCCATTCATAGTACTTCTCTTCCTTGAGTTGCGTTATTTGCAATACGTTTCGCTGTATTGCGCTTGTTTTGTATGTTGACATTGAGTATATCGTTCGTTTTTGGATTACGCAATACGATTACAGCTCGGCGTGTCGAATATGTATGCCATAACGATCGAGCGTGCGATACTTGTCCTATGACAAGCGAATCATCCATGATTTCCGTCGCGCGAACGGATCGCGACGGCAGCGCACCGAGCACCGACATCGATGCCGTCGTCGTCGACGCGACGTCAGCGTCGCCATCGTCATCACTGTCGCCTTCATCGTCACCGTCGTCATCGTCGGTCATCGCCGCATCATCCAACGACGACCGCCTATCGCACGACGGTACCACCGGCGGCGGCACGGACCGTCCGCTGCACGACCGTCTGCTCGACGCATGGGGCACGGCCATCGTCGACGGCAACATTGCCGTCGGCGAGCGGCTTCCCGAACCGAACATGGGCGGCGAAACGCCGTCGCGCACCGTCACGCGCGAGGCGACGCGCGTGCTCGAATCGATGGGGCTGGTGAGCGTGAGGCGCAAGGCCGGTGCGACGGTCAACCCGATCGAACAGTGGAACATGTTCGACCCGCAGGTGATCCGCTGGCGGCTCGGTGGCGCGCACCGGCTCGACGCCCTGCACGAACTGTCGCAGCTGCGCGCTGCGGTCGAACCCGTAGCCGCGCGACTGGCCGCCGACGCAGCCACGCCGGCGCAGTGGGCCACGCTCACCGAGGCCGCGATCGGCATGGTCGCCCACTCGGATCACGCCGACGAACAGGAGTATCTCGACGCGGACATGCTCTTCCATCGCACGCTGCTCGAGGCGTCCGGCAATCTCATGTTCGCCCGGCTCGGCGACGTGGTCGCCTCCACGTTGGAGGGACGCACCCGTCACGAGCTCATGCCCTCCACCGCCGACCAGACCGCGCTCAACCTCCACGCCGAGGTCGCGGCCCTGATCCGCAAGGGCGACGGTCCCGCCGCCGAAGCCGCCATGCGCGGCATCGTCACCGAAGCCGACGCCGCCGTCACCCGCCTCGCCGCGCGCTGACGCGGCGAGGCGCCAACGCCGCGACCGGCATGAAAAAGCCCCTCACGAAGAGGGGCTATGGATTGATCGATCAGGCGAAGACGCCGACGCCTCAGACGAGCTTGCGCTCGAACGGGTCGGAGCTGATGCCCTTGGCGAGGATGTCCTTGCACCACTCCTTCGCGGTGAACAGGCTGTGGTCGCGGTAGTTGCCGCAGCTTTCGATCGTGGTGGCGGGCACGTCGTCCCACGTGGCCTGATAGGCGATGAACTCGAGCGACTCCTTGAGCGCCTTGGCCACGGATTCGGTCGAATGCGTGCCCCACGTCAGCAGATGGAAGCCGGTGCGGCAGCCGAACGGCGAGCAGTCGATGTAGCCGGGGATGCGCTCACGCAGCAGCACGGCGATCGTGTGCTCGATCGTATGCAGGCCGCCGGTCGGGATCGCGTTCTCGTTCGGCTGGACCAGACGCAGGTCGTAGTTCGAGATCACGTCGCCGTGAGGGCCGGTCTGCGTGTCGATGTAGCGCACGTACGGCGCCTTCACCTTGGTGTGGTCGAGCTGGAAGCTTTCGACGACTGGCTTGTCTGCCATGATGTCCTCCTTGGATTGACGCGACGTATTCATCCACCATCATAGGCCGCATTGCACATGCAAGCTCCGCGCCATCCCACGCACGCATCGTCCCGGTCCAAGTTCCACGGCCCAGACTCCACAGTCCGGGCTACGCAGTCCGGGCTACGCAGTCCAAGCTCCGCAGTCGTCTCCCTCGCAGCATCTCACGTGGCGGTTTTCTATCACACAACCCCTCTCAGCGAGATAAAACCGCCACGCGGGGCACCGACGGCAGCACTAGGCAGCACCGACGGCAACGTACTCAGGTCAGTCCCCGTCGAATTCGGCGATGGCTTTCATGAATCGTTCGCCGTACTGGCGCAGCTTGCTCTCCCCCACGCCGTTGACCGACAGGAACTCCTCGTCATCGGTCGGCCTGACGCGAGCCATGTCACGCAGCGTCTTGTCGGAGAACACGATGTACGGCGGCTTGCCGATCTCCTGCGCGATGTCGCGACGCAGGGCGCGCAGCCGCTGGAACAGCTCCTCGTCGCCCTCGTCATCCGGCGCGAACGAGCCGAGCGCGGCCCCCGCCCCGGCGGAACCGGACGCGCCGA
Source organism: Bifidobacterium amazonense (assembly GCF_018555435.2). GTDB lineage: Bacteria > Actinomycetota > Actinomycetes > Actinomycetales > Bifidobacteriaceae > Bifidobacterium > Bifidobacterium amazonense. The sequence goes on along the minus strand of NZ_JAFEJT020000050.1, from coordinate 20,705 downwards.
ACGAACCGGACGCCCCGTACCGTCCCGCGCCGGCACCCTTCGCCGGCCGCTCCTTGCGTTCCACGCGCTTGATCTCGTACACGAAATCGGGCGCAACCGTCTCGGCCGCGCGCACGCCGAACCCGACGACCGGCAGACGGCCCTCCGACACGTACAGGAATCCGTCCGTGGTCATCTGGCTGAGCACATCACGGATCCGCGCCTCGGGCGTCTCGCGCAGCCGTCCGTAGCTCGGACAACGGTCCAACCCGCGCGACAGCACGTCCTGCGCACGCGAACCGCGCAACACGGCCACGATCTTGCCCGAACCGAGCCCCGACCGCATCGGGGCGCGCGACGGACGCCCCTGATCGTCCCAGTCGTACATCACATCATGCACGCAACGGCTGATCGCACGCGCCGTATCGGTCACGTCGATCGTCTCGAACGTGCCGTCGCAGTTCGCACAGCCGCCGACGCACTTGCCGCCAAGCCTGCCGTCGCGGCCGACCAGCGGCGCGGTCTCACCGAAATAGCGCGTCATGTACAGATGCAGGCAGTCGGCGGTGCGGCAATAGCCGATCATGCCGTCGAGCAGGCGGCGCTTCGACATGCGCACGACCTCCTGCTCCTCGGGCGTGAGCCGCTCGTTCTCATAGTCGTTGTCGAGCAGACGCCGGCGGGTAACGATGTCGGACTCGTTCCACAGCAGCGTGCAGCGGCTCGGCTCGCCGTCGCGGCCCGCGCGGCCGGCCTCCTGATAGTAGGCTTCGATCGACTCGGGCATGTTGTGGTGAATCACGTAGCGCACGTTCGACTTGTCGATGCCCATGCCGAACGCGTTCGTGGCCACGACCACGGGCACGCGGTCGGTGACGAAGTCGCGCTGGGCGCGCTCGCGCACGTCCGGGGACATGCCGCCGTGGTAGGCGACGGCGATCGGACCGGACGACTGCGCGGCGGCGGACACGGTTCCACCGGCAACTCCGGTTCCATTGGCGAAACCGGCTCCCCTGGAGCCAGACCCTCCGGATGCGGCGGCACGCAGCTCGGGAACCGTGCGGTTGAGCGCCTCGGCGAGCGCCTCCGTCTCCTTGCGCGTGGCGCAGTAGACGATGCCGGACTCGTCGGGATGCGTGGCCACGTAATTGGCCACCCAGCCGGCCTTGCGCTTGGATTCGAGCTTGATGACGTCGAAATACAGGTTGTCGCGGTCGAATCCGGTGACGGTGACCGCCGGGTCACGCAGTCCAAGCATGGCCACGATGTCGCGGCGTACGCGTTCGGTGGCGGTGGCGGTGAATGCGGCGACGACCGGCCGCGAAGGCAGGGCGGCGATGAACTCGCCGATGCCGAGGTATGAGGAGCGAAAGTCCTGGCCCCATTGGGAGACGCAGTGGGCTTCGTCCACGGCGACCAGCGAGATGGGCGTGTGGGCGGCGAAGTTGCGGAACCGGTCGGTTTCGAGGCGTTCGGGGGCCACGTAGAGGAGCTTGACGTCTCCTCGGGCGGCCTGGGCGAGCACCATCGACTGTTCGTCGCCGGACTGGGTGGTGTTGACGAACGCGGCGGGGATGCCCGCGTCGTTGAGGCCGTCGACCTGATCGCGCATCAGGGAGATGAGTGGGGAGATGACCACGGTCACGCCGCGCAGCAGCATGGCGGGGATCTGGTAGCACACGGATTTTCCGGCGCCGGTGGGCATCACGCCAAGCGCGTCGCGGCCGTTCAAGATCGCGTCCACGAGACCGGATTGGCCGGGACGGAACGAGTCGTAGCCGAAATACCGTTTGAGCGCGTCCAGCGCCGCCGCGTTGTCTGTCATGCCTCCCCAGTGTAGGCGATCGCGGGCCCCGTTCAGGAGATGAACCCGGCAGTTCGACGATCGAGAGGCTAAATTCACCACCTGCACAGGTCAGTTTGACGATCGAGAGGCTAACGTCACAGCCAGTCCCTTCCGCAACCCGGCTGTGACACGGTTCAACACCCCGAAAGAACCTCAGGCGTCGCCGGCGCTCGCCTCTCGATCGTCAAACTGACCACGGCAAAACCGGAATTCAGCCTCTCGATCGTCAAACTCCCCGAAAGGAGAGGGCCGCACCTACTCAGATCGCCTTGAACGCCTGATCGAGGTCGGCGATCAGGTCGTCGGCGTCCTCGAGCCCCACCGACAGGCGGATCAGGTTGGCCGGAACCTCAAGCGTGGTGCCCGCCACGGAGGCGTGGGTCATCGCGCCCGGATGCTCGATGAGCGATTCGACGCCGCCGAGCGATTCGGCGAGCGTGAACACCTGCGTGGCGCCGGCGAAGCGCTTGGCCGCCTCGAATCCGGCAGCGATCTGCACGGAGACCATGCCACCGAACCCGCCATGCATCTGGCGGGCCGCGATCCCGTGCCCCGGATGCGATTCCAGGCCCGGATACCACACGCGTTCCACCAGATCCGCCGGCAGCGTCTCCAGCCACTGCGCGACCTTCAGCGCGTTGCGGCTGTGCTGCCTGACGCGCAGGTCGAGCGTTTTGAGCCCACGGATGTCAAGCCACGAGTCGAACGGCGAGGGCACCGCGCCGGCCGCGTTCTGCAGGAACGCCACCTGTTCGCGCGTCTCGTCGTCGTTGAGCAGCACCGCGCCGCCGACCACGTCGGAGTGTCCGCCGATGTATTTGGTGGTCGAGTAGACGACCGCGTCCGCACCGTCGGCGAGCGGATGCTGCAGGATGGGCGAGGCGAACGTGTTGTCGACCACGACCTGGGTGCCATGCTCGTGGGCGATCGCCGCAGTGGCCGCGATGTCGGTGATGCCGAGCATCGGGTTGGACGGGGTTTCAACCCAGATATAACGGTAATGTCCGTGCGGCTTGGCTGCGAGCGCGGCGGAAACGGCGGCCGGGTCGGTCACGTCGACCACGTCGAGCCCGATGCCCCACGGCACGAACACTTTGGCGAGGAGACGGTAGGTGCCGCCGTACACGTCGTTGCCGAGGAGGATGGCGTCGCCGGGGCGCAGCGTCGCGCGCAGCAGCACGTCGATCGCGGCGAGGCCTGAGGAGAACGAGAGGGCGTATTTCGCGCCTTCGACGGAGGCGAGCTGTGCGTCGAAGCTGTTGCGCGTGGGGTTGATGGAACGGCTGTAGTCGTAGCCGTGGCGCAGGCTGCCGACGCCGTCCTGCTTGAACGTGGAGGTCATGTAGATGGGCGTGACGACCGCGCCGGTAGTCGGGTCGGGTTCCTGCCCCGCGTGGATGGCGCGGGTCGCGACGGCGGATGCGGCGAGTGCGGTTTCGTTGGTGGAGATGGTCATGGTGTTTCGCTCCTTATATCTGCGCTGTCATTGGAATGTTTGGAATGTTTGGAATGTTGCCGGATGTCGTTGATGGCTATAGCGTCGTCCGTCCGCTATCGGCGTGGTTCGACGGCCTGCAGGTATTCGTCGACGATCGACGGCCGGCTGGTGCGCTCGACCACGTCGCCGTAGCCGTTGGCGCGCATCCAGTCGTCGTTGAAGATCTTTTCGAGATAGCCGCGTCCGGAGTCGGGCAGCAGCACGACGACGGTCTGGCTTTCGTCCAGATCGTGTTCGACCGCATATCGGATCGCCGCGGCGACGGCCATGCCGGACGATCCGCCGACGAGCAGGCTTTCCTCGCCGGCGAGCCGTCGCGTCGTCTCGAACGCCTCCGCGTCGCCGATCCGCACGATCTCGTCGACGATGTCCCGGTCGAACGCCTTGGGATAGAAGTCCTCGCCGACGCCTTCGATGTCGTACTGGTGCACGTCGGAGGCCTCGGCGGCCGAGTAGATGGAGCCTTCCGGATCGGCGCCGATCACGCGCACGCGGCCGTTGGAGATTTCCTTGAGGTAGCGCCCGGTGCCGGAGATGGTGCCGCCGGTGCCGATGCCGGCCACGAAGTGCGTAACCTTGCGCTCGGTGGCGTCCCAGATTTCGGGGCCGGTGGTGTAGTAGTGGCTCAGCGGGCCGTTGGGGTTGTCGTACTGGTTGGGGCGGAACGCGCCGGGGATTTCGGCGGCGAGGCGCTTGGCCACGTCGTAGTAGGAGCGCGGGTCGCCGGGGCCGGCGTCGGTGGGCGTCACGACGATTTCGGCGCCGTAGGCGCGCAGCACGGCGCGTTTGGCTTCAGAGACCTTGTCCGGCATGGTGAAGATGGTGCGATAGCCGCGCTGCTGGGCGACCATGGCGAGTCCGACGCCCGTGTTGCCGGAGGTCGGTTCGACGATCACGCCGCCGGGCTGGAGTTGGCCGAAGTGTTCGGCCGCGTCGATGATGCGCGCGGCGATGCGGTCCTTGGATGAGCCGCCGGGGTTGAGATACTCGATTTTCGCCGCGATGGTCGCTTTGACGCCGGCCGTCTGCGGGATGCGGTTGAGCTTGACGAGCGGGGTGTGGCCGATGAGTTCGGAAAGGTTGTTGTGGATGGTCATGATTGGTCTCGTTTCTGTTTGCTGCTGGTTCGTCTTGTCTGATTGCTTGCGGTGATTGGGATTGCGCATGATGCAGACGTTGCGATCGACGTGGGATGTGAAACGAGATTCCGTGATTGTTTCCCGATGTTTGCCGTGCGTATGACCGTTGAAGCCGTTGGCTGGATGACGATTGGAGACGCCGGAGTCGTTGGCATGTTTTTGGACTGAAACCGTCGATCAGCGGATGGCCTTGGACCAGTCAATAATGGGCCGAATGCACGCGATTCTGCCGCTACTGCCATGTGGTTCTACGACTTACCGGCTTACAAAGGTCCGCACGTTGGGGAAAATCCTGAATCCTATCTCAAGTTATGCGTTGTCGACCGCTCGCCTGCACCCGCTTCGGGAGGCGTCGGTTTCAGCGACAACAACACATGAGATACGTCATGGCGCAACACCATACCATCACCCCGGACAACCCCGCCACCCATCTCACATATTGGACATTTCAGATGGTGTCATCCATGCAAACAGGACACGACGCAACAGATAAAGCAAAGAAAAATGTATAGAAAACTACATCTTGATTTTAATAAAACTAAAGAGTATCATTAGTTTTATTAAAGATTGCCATTAAAAACGAAAGGAGCTGCCGCATGAACACACCGATTGTCCCACCCTGGATGTCGAACCTCGACGACGATGACTTCACGTTCATCAAGAAGTTCCTGCTCGCCTCCGGCTCGATGAAGGAGGTCGCAGCGGAATACGGCGTCTCCTATCCCACCATCCGACTCCGGCTCGACCGCCTCATCCAGAAGATCCGCCTCGGCGAACGCACCGAAAGCGACCCCTATATCACCCTCGTCAAACGGCTCGCCGTCGACGACAAGCTCGACTTCGACACCGCCAAGATCCTCATCACCGCATACCGCAGCCAAACCAACCACGACAGCAAGACCACGCCCTGACGCCCCACCGACCGCAACCACGCGGTGCATACGACGCTCGCGGCACCCCTCCCGTCGCCCATCCAATTCCCCCGTCGGTCGATCAGGCGTCTTAGTCAGGTGCCGCAACAGCCGCCAGCCAGCACCCATCCCACATCATCCGAACCCCGCCCATCCATCGTCACAGCAAAGGAGCCTGTCATGAACTTCCCGATCCCAGATGAATACATTCCCCATCTGTCCGCACTGCTCACTGTCCTGCCAATCGCCGTGGTCGTGCTGTTCGTCATCTCCATCGTCGCCGAACTGCGCCTGTCGCAACGAGACAGTCCGAAACCGGGACTGGTCCTGCCCGTCGTCTGGATCGCGCTCGGCATCGTCTATGCGATCGGCTGGAACGTGTTCGTCATGGTCATCTCAGGAGCGCCGATCGATGTCGTCGGTCCGATGATCGTGATGTCGACCGTCACCGGCATGTTCAAAAACAGCATCCCCGGCCTGGTCCTGTTCGGTATCCACCTGTGGCAGCGCAGCAAGGTCGCGCATCGCAAGGAGATCCAGCACGCCGTCGAGGACCTGTGAACGCCGCAATGGCGGCCGTGTCCGCATGCCGGGCACCCCTCGATATGCGGACGTGGCCATATGCAAACAGGTCGCATCACCGGCTGTTATATGCTGGTGGTTGCGCAAACAACCAACCGATGTCGGATGATCGGCACCGGACCGACGTCCCGGCCGCGCAGCCCCACCGACCAGCACAACCCACAACGAGGTGACCGAATGACCGTTCCCCAGCACATACTCGACCTGATGCACTCCCCCGGCGTGTATTTCTGTGGAGACCCGGAGATGGATCAGGCCCAGCGCGAGCAGCTCGATCTGCTGTACGACATCAACCGCACGCGACCCGGCGACCCGCACCGCACCGAGCTGTTCCGCGAGTTCTTCGCCGAAATCGGCGACGACCTGTACATCGAGCCGCCGCTGCACGCCAACTGGGGCCGCTCGACGCACTGGGGTTCCGGCTGCTACGCGAACTTCAACCTCACGCTCGTCGACGACGGCGAGATCTTCATCGGCGACCACACGCTCATCGGCCCGAACGTGACGCTCGTGACCACCGGCCACCCGATCCGCCCCGATCTGCGCGAACGGTACGCGCAGTTCTCCGAACCGATCCACATCGGCCGCAACGTGTGGATCGGCGCGAACGTGACCGTGCTGCCGGGCGTCACGATCGGCGACAACACGGTCGTCGGCGCGTGCAGTCTCGTCACCAAGGACCTGCCGGCGAACGTCGTCGCGATCGGCCAGCCGGCGCGCGTGCTGCGCGTGATCGACGACCACGACCGCGACTACTACTGGCGCGACCAGCGCATCCCGGCCGGCATCTGACGGCGGGGCGGGAGCCGGACCTGCGTGAAACGACTCATGCGTCGCGCGCAGGTCCGACCACGAGCAGGTCCGGCCACGCGCAGGTCCAGCTCCGCGCAAGTCGGACCGAAGCACGGCACAAACACGAACAACGCCGATTCCGCCTGATTCTGTAGGATCATAGATCAAAAGTGCACCTGATTACGTGCATTCTTTGCGATAAAGTCCACCTGATTTTGTAGATTCTCAGTATGAAAGTCCGCCTTATAATGGAAAGGTTCAGCCGATGAAGCGCTTTCTCATGGACAGACTCGTAGCATGGAAGAACACCCCCGGCCACAAACCCCTGATGCTTGAAGGCGCCCGCCAGGTGGGCAAGACATGGCTCGCACGCGAGTTCGGTCGGACGCAATACGCCAAAGTCGCATATGTGTCGCTGTTCGACAACGCGACGATGGGTTCACTGTTCGAGGGGAACCTTTCCGTGGACAGGTTGATCCCGGCGCTGTCGATCGAGTCGGGCACGCGGATCACCCCGCAGGACACGCTGATCATACTTGACGAGGTGCAGGAAGCGCCCCGTGCGATGACGGCGTTGAAGATGTTCAACGAGACCGCGCCGGAATACGATGTGCTCGCCACGGGATCCGCATTGGGCATCGCCATGCATCCCGGCTCCGCATTCCCGGTCGGCAAGGTGAACCGGCTCAAGTTGTATCCGATGACGTTCCTCGAGTTCCTCTACGCGTGCGGGCAGGACGGTCTGGCCGAATTGCTGGAATCCAAGGATTTCGCGTTGATCGACGTCATGCATGAGCGGATCATGGCCTGGCTGCGGTACTTCCTGTACACGGGCGGCATGCCGGAGGCCGTATCCGCGTTTGCCGGCACGTTCCCGAACGTCGATTTCGCCGCGATTCGCCAAGTGCAGGAGACGCTGGCCGCGGACTACCGCGACGACTTCTCCAAGCACACCGACGCGCAGCCCAGACCGGTCGTCTCCACATTGCGGCTCAATCAGGTATGGGACTCGCTGCCCTCGCAGCTGGCGCGAGAGAACAGCAAGTTCCTCTACGGCGCGGTGCGCGAGGGCGGGCGGGGGAAGGATTTCGAGGTCGCCATCCAATGGCTCGTGGATGCATCCCTCGCTTTGCGGGTCAGAAGGGTCAGCACGCCGTTGAAGCCGTTGGCCGCGTATGAGGACGGCAACGCGTTCAAACTGTACTGTCTCGATGTCGGACTGCTGGCGGCCATGAGCGGTCTGGACGCCCATGCGCTGCTCGACGGCGACGAACTGTTCCGCGAATTCAAGGGAGCCCTGACGGAGCAGTTCGTCTGCCAACAGCTGACCGCACAACATGCGAAGGTCCCGTACTACTGGTCGGCGGAAAACTCGAGCGGCGAACTCGACTTTCTCTATGAGCAGGACGGCCAGGTGGTACCTGTCGAGGTGAAGGCCGGGCGCCACAAGCAGGCGAAATCACTGATCTACGCGCAGAAGAAGCACGGGTATCCGCTCGCCTACCGGTACTCCGCCACCCGCCACTCGGATAACGGCCCGATCAAGGACATGCCGCTCTACATGGCCGGCATCGTGTAAACAGCGCATCCCAGCCGGCATCTGACGGCGGGGCGGAGCGGGCGCGCCATGCGCAGGTCAAACGCAGACCGCGCGCGATCGTCCGATCGGCGCCCTCCAATCACTGCGTGGACGGTCGCCGGACCGGCCGGCGTGAAAACGATATCGTAATCATGCTGCCGGTCGCCGACGGAACAAGATCGGGATCGGCACCGACATGCCGTCGTGCCGGCACGGAACGTTTGCGGGCCGGCACGCGGCGTCGGAACGGCGAACGGATGAACGAGAACGCTAAGGAGACGACCATGACCATCGAATACACCGAGGAACGCAGGTTCACGCAGGATCAGGTGCAGCGGCTGTTCCGGTCGGTCGGCTGGGTGTCGGGCGAATACCCGGAGCAGCTGTACCGCGCGCTGATGGGCTCGTCGACGGTGATCTCGGCGTGGGACGGCAACCGTCTGGTCGGACTGGTGCGCGCGCTCGACGACGGCGCGATGCTCGCGTACATGCATTACGTGCTGGTCGATCCGGACTATCAGGGACAGGGCATCGCCGGACACATGGTGCGCCTGATCCAGGAGAAGTACCGCGACTACTTCTACGTGGAGGTCATGCCCGAGGAGAGCAAGAACGCCAAGTTCTACGAACGGTTCGGCTTCAAGGTCATGACCGACGGCGTCGCCATGCAGACCGTCAACCCGAACTGGTAGGCAACGGCAGGCACAAGCACACGGTTGCCGCGAAACGGCTAGGATTGACGACGGAACGGACCGGAACGACGAAGGGAGCCGATGATGGCGGATACGACGAACACGGCATCGAACGGAAACGCGACGCAGGAGCCGGCGACGGCGCTGCCGGCCAGACTCGAGACCGGCATGATCGCCCCCGACTTCACGCTGGCGGCGATCGTGCCCGACGATTGGGCCGGACCGCACGACGCTACGGACGCATACCGCGAGACGACCGTGACGCTGTCCGATCTGACGGCCGGCGGCCGACGCGTGATCCTGTACTGCTATCCGGCCGCAATGACCCCCGGCTGCACGACCGAGGCCTGCGATTTCCGCGACAGCATCGCCCGGCTCGGCACGCTCGGATACACGGTGCTCGGCGTGTCGAAGGATCCACTCGACAAGCTGCGCCGGTTTGCAGAACGCGACCATCTCACCTTCCCGCTGCTGTCCGATCCCGATCTCGCCGTGCACCGGTCGTACGGCGCGTACGGCGAGAAGAAGCTGTACGGCAAGACGCACGTCGGCGTGCTGCGTTCGACGTTCGCGATCGGCGCGGACGGCCGCATCCTGCTCGCCCGGTACAACGTGCGCGCCAAGGGCCACGTCGAATCGTTGATGAAGGCGCTCGCCAAGCTCGACTAGCGTCTGCCCGACGGACGGCCTTCGTAGAGGAAGAAGTCGATGCCGGCGTCCTCGCCGTGGCGCACCACGTAGGCGGCGCGGCGGCGCAGGTGACGATGGTCGTAGAAGCCGACGTTGCAGGTGGTGTCGGTGAACAGGAAATAGCGTTCCACGCCGGCGACGCGGAATTCGGCGAGCATGTGGTCGAACAGCCGGCGGCCCACTCCCCTGCCGTGCACCGCGCCGTCGAGGATGAACAGCGTGATCTCGGCCGGATCCCGCCGGCCGACCTTCCAGACGAGCCAGTCGTCGATGTGCGCGATGTCGGTCATCTCGTGGATGCCCTCGCGCCCCTCGTGCGAGAACAGCAGCGGCAGCAGCACGCCGATCGCGCGCCGGCGATGCCGGTTGCAGATCAGCGGCCGCCATCGCGCGCTCAGCCGTTTCGTATGCGGATCGTCGATGCGGCCCAGTATCACGCCGACCGCCCGTCCGTCGAATTCGGCGACCGTCGCCGTCGTCGAACGCGACAGGCACAGTTCGAAGTCGGCTTCGGCCAGACGCAGCGCATGATCGGGATTCGCGACGTCGTCGTACCACGTGCGGCGCATCAGATCGACCAGCGCCGGATAATCGCCGCGCCGCAACGGGCGCAATCGCACGGAATCGCTCATGCCTTCCACCATAGGCCAGCCGCGGGCGCATGCCAAGTGGCGGCATCATGCGGGCACAACGCGCGACGATCGGCTACAACGGTAGTCAGGCATTCGCGTACTGCGTATCGCGCGGCATCTATCGCGCAACACGCATCGCGCAATGTCGAACCCGCGCAACATCAGGGAACAGGAGCCTTTCGATGAGCGATAACGCAACCATCCACATTCCGCACAACCCGCACCGGCTCGGACTCGCGAGCGTGGCGCGCGACGTGGCGTACAAGACGGGCGCGGACCGGCTCGTCATGGACATCATCGCGCCGCAAAGCTACGGCGACGGCGACGACCGGCGCTGGCCGACCGTCGTGTTCGTGCAGGGCAGCGCATGGACCACGCCGGACCGCAACTACGAGATGCCGCAGCTGGCCGAACTCGCGCGGCGCGGCTACGTGGTCGCCACGGTGAACCATCGCGACGCGACACGCAACGGCAAGTACACGTTCCCCGCGTATCTCGAGGACGTGAAGTCGGCGATCCGCTACCTGCGCGCGAACGCGGCGCAATGGCACGTCGATCCGGACCGGCTGGGCATCTGGGGCACGTCGTCGGGCGGCAACGCGTCGCTGCTGGTCGGGCTCACCGCCGACGATCCGCGTTACGAGGACGGCACGTGGCCCGGCGTGTCCGACCGCGTCGACTTCGTGGTCAGCTGCTTCCCGCCGACCGACATGACGGAGGCGATCGACGCGTTCGGCCACGAGAACGACCCGTTCCGCATCTACTATTTCGGCCCGTTCGCGGCCGTGGTGGGCGCGACTCCGGCGACCGGCATCAGCGACGAGGTGCGTGCGCGCGCCGCGGAGATGAGCCCGTACCTGCATGTCGAGGACGGCCGCGACTACCCGCCGACGCTGCTGCTGCACGGCACGGCCGACACCGTGGTGCCGTATCATCAGTCGGTCAAGATGCGCGACCGGCTCGTCGAGCACGGCTACGACGCGCGGCTCGTGCTGGTGGACGACGCCGAGCACGAGAACGATTTCTGGAGCCGCGACGTGCTGGACGTGATCTTCAGGTTCATCGACGAGCACTGCTGAGATGGGCGCTGCTGAGCTGGGCGCTGCACCGACGAGCACCGCACCGGCGGCGGCTTCACCCGTCTACCGCCTGCACGGCACGTCAAAAGCGCCCTACGCCCCTATTGCCGCCACTCGGTGGTGCCTTTGAGGAGGCCGGAGCCGAGGCCGGTGGCGGGGGCGGCCTGGTACATGGCGATGATGCGGTCGTCGCCGGATTCGGCGGCCAGCGCGGAGAACATGAGCTGGGCCTGCCAGCGAGACGCGCCCCACACGAGGTACCACAGCACGCCGGTGCCGAGCACGGCCACGGGCACGAACCAGCGGAACAGCGCGTAGCCGTAGGCGACGAGCGCGACGGCGGCGATGAGGAGGATGTACAGCCGACGCACGCTTAGCAGCGCCGAATTCTTGAGCACGGACAGGTACTTCGCCTTGGGGTATTCGACGACGAGCACCATCGAAATCGAAAACGCGGCGAATACGAACAGCAGCACGACGGCGAGCGCCGGCACGACGTACACGCACCACGGCATCTGCGCGAGCAGCAGGATGTCGTACCCGAGCGCGAATGCGACGATCGCGAACGTGCAGCCCTGCGCCCATGCGCGGCGGCACAGCGCGGCGTAGGCGGCGAAGTACGGTTTGAAGAAGGCGACCGCGACGTCCTGCCGCACGTACGGCATGGCGATCCAGTCGGGCGGGAACGTGGCGACGTTGTCACGATGGTCGCGGGATGCCGATGACGAACGACCGGAAGACGAACGACCGTCCCGTTGCATGGAACCGGCCGCCGCGACCGACGCGGCCGACGAGGCGCCCCCGTCGCCGGATTCGGTCATGAGCTTGATGCGTACGCGTGAGGAGTGCGACGAGAGCGCAGGATGGTCGCGGAACATGGCGTACAGTGCGGCGACGGCGGGGCTGGAGACGGCGGCCGCGGCCAGGTACAGTGGCCAGTAGTTGAGGTCGTTGACGACGAGCGCGACGATGACGAGCGGCAGGGATGCGATCAGGCAGCAGATGCCGGACAGCAGGATCACGGTGACGGAGTTGACGATGCGCATGAACGCGTCGGCCTGGAACCATTTGTTGGTCGCGTCGGGCGAGGCGTTGTTGTTGCTCTTGTCTTCGTTGCTCATGATTCCTACCTTACTGCCGTCGCTTTTTTCGCGAATATCAAAAAGTGGCCCGCGCGGCTACAGGCACGCCGCGCGGACCACAGGATGAGTGCGGCGCGGAAAGGAGCGTCCGCGCCGCGGTGGGACATCAGCCCTTCATGCCGGAGGTCGCGATGCCTTCGATGAACTGCTTCTGGCCGATGAGGAACACGACCAGGATCGGCAGGATCGAGAGCACGGAGCCGGTCATGATCATCGCGTAGTCCGCGTTGAACTGGCTGATGAAGGTTTTCAGACCAAGCTGGATGGTCTGCAGGTTCTGGCTGCGCAGGTAGATGAGCGGGCCCATGTAGTCGTTCCACGTGTTGGTGAACGTGATGATGCCGAGGGCGGCGATGGACGGGCCGGACAGCGGCAGCACGATGCGCGCGTAGATGCCGAATTCGCTCAGGCCGTCGAGTCGGGCGGCTTCGGCGAGCTCCTCGGGGATCGTGTCGTAGAACTGCTTCATCATGAACACGCCGAACGCGCCGAACGCCTGCAGCAGCACGATGGACCAACGGGTGTCGACCAGGCCCCACGAAGAGAGCATCTTGAACTGCGGGATCATGTAGGACTGCCACGGCACGGCCATGGTGGCGATGTAGACGAGGAACAGCGCGTTGCGTCCGACGAACTTGATGCGGGAGAAGCCGTAGGCGGCGAACGAACCGGTGAACACCTGCAGGAAGGTCACGATGATCGCGAAGAACACGGTGTTGCCGACCCACAGCAGCATGTCGGACTTGGTCCAAATGTTGAGGTAGTTCTCGAAATGCCATACGCTCGGCAGCCACTTGAACGGCACCATGAACACTTCGTTGTTCGGCTTGACCGAGGCGAGGAGCATCCAGATGAACGGCAGCAGCGTGAACGCGGCGATGGCGATCATGGCCACGTAGCCGATGACGGTGCCGATGACCTTGGCGGGGCTGATGGGCTTCTTGTTGAACGGGATATCGGCGGAAGGAGACTTGGCTCCCGCGGCCGGGGTGATGCTTGCGGCGGTCATCTTACTTCTCCTTCTTGTTGTTGTACCAGAACTGGATGAGGGTCACGATCATGCACAGCGCGAACAGCACGAGCGAGACGGTGCCGGAGTAGCCGAAGTCGGAGCGGGTGAAGGCCACGTTGTACACGTACTGGGCGAGCATGAGGGTCGAGGTGCCCGGGCCGCCGTTGGTCATGACGAGCGTCAGGTCAAGGATCTTGAAGGACTGGATGGTAAGGGTGACGAGCACGAAGAACAGGGTCGGACGCATGCACGGGACGGTGATCTTCCAGAACTGCTGCCAGCCGTTCGCGCCGTCGATGGATGCGGCCTCGTACAGTTCGCCGGGGGATGGTCTGCAGGCCGGCGAGGATGAGGATCATGAAGTAGCCGACCTCACGCCACGTGGCCACGATGATGACCGCGACCATGGCCCACTTGGTGGAGCCCATCCAGGCCGGGGCCCAGCCGCCGGTGAAGATCTTGATGATCTGGTTGATCACGCCGCTCTTGGCGTCGAACAGCATGTTCCACACCTGCGCCGCGGCGACGATGGAGGTGATGTACGGGAAGAAGGCGACGGTGCGGAAGAACGCGCGTCCCTTGAGGTTGGTGTTGAGCAGCACGGCCAGCGCGAATGCGATGGCGAGCGTGAGCGGGATGTGCACGACCGAGTAGACGATGGTGTTGATGAACGACGCCTTGAAGTTGGAGTCGTGCGTGAGTCGCACCCAGTTGGTCAGTCCGTTGAACTTCGGGTCGCCGAAGGCGCTCCACTTGGAGAAGCCGATGTAGAACAGCTGGATGACCGGGATGAGGATGAGGACGAGGAAGCCGATGAAGTTCGGCGCGATGAAGATGAGTCCGTTGCGCAGATTGCGGCGGCCGATGGCCTTGTTGGCCTTGCTGTGGTCCGGTGGCGCGACGGCCGTGCGTGCAGCTGAGTTAGCCTGTGTCATCGCTGCATCTCTCCTTTGATATGAAAGCGGTGGTGTTGGTTGCCGGCGGCGGACCGCGATGGCCGTGCGCCGGAAGTGCTGGAATGATTGTCGGGAATGTGCTGGAAATGATGATGAAGCATGCAAAACGGGGGCGGAGTCCGTACGGGTACGGTCCCGGCCCCCGTATTGCCTATTGGATCATGATGTCAGTTGCCGGTTGATCCTGCGATCGGCCCGGCTCACCGGCTCACTGCTGGAGGACGCCCTGGTCCTTGATGTCCTGCGTGCCCTTGGCGATCGCGTCGTCGATGGAGCTGGTGCCGGACATGATGCCCGAGTGGACGACGGTGTTGAGCACGTCCTGGATGGTGTCGGTGCCGGCGCCGACCGGGTTCTCCGGGTTGGTCTTGTGGTCGGTCCAGGCCTTCTTGGACAGGTCGTCGTTGGCCATGCCGTCGGTGGAGAAGTAGGTGTCGGCGACGGAGTCGGAGAAGTAGGCCGGGGTGGTGCCGATCTTGGCGAGCGCCTCGGAGCCCTTCTCACCGGAGCACCACTTGACGAATTCCTTGGCGGCGGCGAGCTTCTGGCCGGAGATGTTGGAGGAGACGGCCAGGCCGGTCGGATCGGCGAAGGTGACGGTCTCATCGGTCTTCTCGTCCGGGTTCTGCGGGATCGGAGCCATGCCCCAGTTGAAGGTGTCGGCGTCGCCGGACTTCTGCTGGCTGACCAGCGTGGCGGCGAACCAGGTGCCCATCGGCAGCATGGCGGCCTTCTGGGTGCCGAACTGGGCCTGGTACTGGACCTTGGTGGAGTTCACGGTGTTCCAGTCGATGGTCAGGCCTTCCTTTTGCCACTTGAGCGCACGCTCATAGTAGGGCTTGAGGTAGCTGTAGTCGCCCTTGAAGAAGTCGTCGTAGGCGCCGTCGGTCTGCGCGACCGCGAAGCCCTGGACCACGGACTGCCAGCCGTGCTGGTACATCGGGTAGACGGAGCTGGCGTCGTAGCCGGCGGCCGGCAGCTTCTCCTTGAGCTCTTCGGCGGCCTTGGTGTAGTCGTCCCACGTCCAGGTGCCGTCGGGGGCGGTCACGCCGGCCTTCTCGAACATGTCCTTGTTGTAGAAGAGCACCCAGGAGTCCTGGCGGTACGGCATCGCGTAGTACTTGCCGTCCTCGAGCTTGTAGGAGGAGACGTCGATGTTCTTGTCGCCGTCGTATTCGGCCGCGATGTCCGACAGGTCGGCGAGGCCGCCGGATTCGGCCGCGTACGTGTAGTACTTCTGCAGGTTCTTGATCGGGAAGACGTCGGGCTGGCTCTTGCCGGAGATGTCGGAGGTCAGCTGCTTGTCGTAGTCGTCGGCGGAGTACTGCTTGATGGTGACGGTGATGTTCGGGTGGTCCTTCATGAAGCCGTCGGCGAGCGTCTGGAATTCAGGCGTGGTGTCGAGCGACCAGCCGGCGAAGGTGATTTCGGTCTTGGCGTTCTCATCGAGCTTTTCGGTGCTCGCCGCATTGTTGTTGCTGCTGGAACCGCAGCCGGACAGCATCATCACGGCCGCTCCGGCAACCGCGGCTGCCTTGAAGAGGGAATTCTTGTTCATGTTCTGCTCCTTTACTGCATGGCGTCTTCACCAAGAGGCGGGTGAGGCGGTCACTCCGTAGTGGCTGTGTTTCCTTCCGCTTGGTTATCACTATACAGCAGCTTCGATCAGTTTTGATCTTGATTTGCCAGCTTTTGTCTTGGCCGTGATCGATTCGTTATCATTGATGCGAGTCAACCGGCGTCCTTGCCGTGTTAACGATCACATTCTATCACACCACAAACGATCACAATCAATCATCGTGTCATGTTGCAGGATCACACCGGCCGTGTCGATGATGTAGCCGCCGATTGATAGGGTTGATCGGTAAGCGAATCCCCGAATCCCATGGTTTGGAAGGAGCTTTGGCTTGTCGGCTGAACTCGAAGATATCCACGAAGAATGCGGAATTTTCGGCGTCTGGGGCCATCCCGACGCCGCCCGTCTGACCTATTTCGGTCTCCACGCACTCCAGCACCGCGGCCAGGAGGGAGCCGGCATCGTCTCGAACGATAACGGCCACCTCATCGGACACCGCGGACTCGGCCTGCTCACGCAGGTCTTCGGAGACGAACGCGAGATCGCCCGTCTCAAGGGCGACAAGGCGATCGGCCACGTGCGCTACGCCACGTCGGGCTCCGGCACCACCGACAACATCCAGCCGTTCATCTTCCGCTTCCACGACGGCGACATGGCGCTGTGCCACAACGGCAACCTCACCAACTGCCCGTCGCTGCGCCGCGGACTCGAGGACGAAGGCGCGATCTTCCACTCGAACTCCGACACCGAAGTGCTCATGCACCTGATCCGCCGCTCCTCCCAGCCCACCTTCATGGACAAGCTCAAGGAGGCGCTCAACACCGTCCACGGCGGCTTCGCGTACCTGCTCATGACCGAGGACGCGATGATCGGCGCGCTCGACCCGAACGGCTTCCGTCCGCTCTCCCTCGGCCGTATGAAGAACGGCGCGTACGTGCTCGCGTCCGAGACCTGCGCGCTCGACGTCGTCGGCGCGGAGCTCGTGCGCAACATCCGCCCCGGCGAGATCATCGTCGTCTCCGATCACGGCTACAAGATCGTGCAGTACACGAACAAGACGCAGCTGGCGATCTGCTCGATGGAGTTCATCTACTTCGCCCGCCCCGACTC
Source organism: Bifidobacterium amazonense (assembly GCF_018555435.2). GTDB lineage: Bacteria > Actinomycetota > Actinomycetes > Actinomycetales > Bifidobacteriaceae > Bifidobacterium > Bifidobacterium amazonense. Next base: position 3,490 of record NZ_JAFEJT020000050.1, on the reverse strand, counting down.
CGACATCTACGGCGTCAACGTGCACTCCGCGCGCAAGCGCATGGGCGCGCGCCTGGCCGCCGAGTCGCCGGTCGACGCGGACATGGTCATCGGCGTGCCGAACTCGTCGCTGTCGGCCGCGTCCGGCTACGCGGAGGCCGCGCACCTGCCGAACGAGATGGGTCTGATCAAGAACCAGTACGTCGCGCGTACGTTCATCCAGCCGACGCAGGAGCTGCGCGAGCAGGGCGTGCGCATGAAGCTGTCCGCCGTACGCGGCGTGGTCAAGGGCAAGCGCGTCATCGTCATCGACGATTCGATCGTGCGCGGCACCACCTCGAAGCGCATCGTGCAGCTGCTCAAGGAGGCCGGCGCGGCCGAGGTGCACATGCGCATCAGCTCGCCGCCGCTCAAGTACCCGTGCTTCTACGGCATCGACATCTCGACCACGCGCGAGCTGATCGCCGGACACAAGTCGGTCGAGGAGATCCGCGACTACATCGGCGCCGACTCGCTCGCCTTCCTCTCGCTCGAGGGACTCGTCGAGTCGATCGGACTCGGCGCGGACGCCCCGTACGGCGGCCTGTGCGTCGCGTACTTCAACGGCGACTATCCGACCGCGCTCGACGACTACGAAGCCGACTTCCTCAAGTCGCTCACGCCCGAGGACCGCGTGCGTCTGCCCGAGTTCGCGCTCTACAAGAGCAAGTACGAGGGCAACGAATACACGGTCAAGCCCGCGGAACAATAACGAATGAATTTCTCGGCTCCCCTTGCCGGGGGAGCTGTCGAACGTCAGTGACTGAGGGGTAGTCAGACGGTTCGACACATTTGACTACCCCTCAGTCAGCTTCGCTGACGGCTCCCCTGACAAGGGGAGCCTGTAGATGGGTCCAAGAAAGGAAAGTCATGCCCAAAGCCTATGAGAACGCAGGAGTGAGCGTCGAAGCCGGCTACGAGGTCGTCAAGCGCATCAAGTCGCACGTCGCGCGCACCAACCGTCCGGGCGTGGTCGGCGGCATCGGCGGCTTCGGCGGCCTGTTCGACCTCGCCTCGCTCGGCTACAAGGAGCCGGTACTCATCTCCGGCACCGACGGCGTGGGCACCAAGCTCGTCGTCGCCAAGCTGGCAAACAAGCACAACACCATCGGCATCGACTGCGTGGCCATGTGCGTCAACGACATCGCCGCGCAGGGCGCCGAACCGCTGTTCTTCCTCGACTACATCGCGTGCGGCAAGAACGATCCGGCGCTGCTCGAGCAGGTCGTCGCGGGCGTCGCGGACGGCTGCGTACAGGCCGGCGCGGGCCTGATCGGCGGCGAGACGGCTGAAATGCCGGGCATGTACGACGAGGACGAGTACGATCTGGCCGGCTTCGCGGTCGGCGTGGCGGAGAAGTCCGCGATCGTCGACGGCTCCGGCATCACCGACGGCGACGTGCTCATCGGCCTGCCGTCCACCGGCGTGCACTCCAACGGCTTCTCGCTCGTGCGCAAGGCCCTGTTCGAGCAGGCCGGCTACACCGTCGACACCGAGCTGGACGAGCTCGGCGGCGCCAAGCTCGGCGACGTGCTGCTCACCCCGACCAAGATCTACGTGAAGGCCCTCTCCCCGCTGTTCAAGGCGGGCGTGGTCAAGGGCGTCGCGCACATCACCGGCGGCGGCTTCATCGAGAACGTGCCGCGCATGATTCCCGAGGGCCTGGCGGCCGAGATCGAGCTCGGCTCGTGGCCGGTGCTGCCGATCTTCGACGTGCTCGAGAAGGCCGGCGAAATCGACCACATGGAGATGTACAACATCTTCAACATGGGCATCGGCATGGTGCTGGCCGTTCCGGCCGAGCGCGCCGACGAGACGCTCGAGCTGCTCAAGTCCAACGGCGAGGCCGGCTACGTGATCGGCCGCATCACGCCGGACGCCGACGGCACGCAGATCAAGCTCAAGTAAACCCTCCCCCGCTCCCCCTCTTTGCAATCCTCGGCTCCCCTTGTCAGGGGAGCTGGCCGCGAAGCGGACTGAGGGGTAGTCAGAAGGCGTAACCTCTCGACTACCCCTCAGTCAGCCTACGGCTGACAGCTCCCCTGACAAGGGGAGCTTGGATATATGGAGATACGGGGAGCCCAGTATGTGTGAAGTTTGAAAGGACAGTAACAATGGGACAGAAGGTTCTGGTCATCGGTTCCGGCGCCCGCGAGCACGCGATCGCATCCGCGCTGCTGCGCGGCGGTTCCGTCAGCGAAGTCGCCGTGGCCCCCGGCAACCCGGGCATGGCGCTCGACGAGGGCATCCGCGTCGTCTCGCTCGGCTCCTCCAATCAGGCCGCGCTCATCGACTTCGTGAAGGACAACGGCTACGACTGGGTGTTCGTCGGCCCGGAGGTCCCGCTTATCGAAGGCATCGTCGACGCGTTCGCCAAGGCCGGCATCAAGGCGTTCGGCCCGTCCAAGGCCGCCGCACAGATCGAAGGCTCCAAGGACTTCGCCAAGCGGCTCATGGCCCGCCACAACATCCCGACCGCCAAGTACGAGACGTTCGACGAGCTCGAACCTGCCGTCGCGTACGTGCGCGAGCACGGCGCGCCGATCGTCGTCAAGGCCGACGGTCTGGCCGCCGGCAAGGGCGTAACCGTCGCGATGGACGAGGAGACGGCCGTCAAGGCGCTCGACGACATCTTCGTCGACCACCGCTTCGGCAATGCGGGCGCCAAGGTCGTCATCGAGGACTTCCTCGAGGGCCAGGAGTTCTCGCTCATGAGCTTCGTGAACGGCACCGAATTCTGGCCGATGCCGATCTCGCAGGATCACAAGCGCGCCTACGACAACGACGAGGGCCCGAACACGGGCGGCATGGGCGCGTACAGCCCGGTCCCGCAGATCCCGCAGTCCGTGGTCGACACCGCGATCGAGACGATCGTGCGCCCGACCGTCGAGGCGATGGCCGCCGAAGGCACGCCGTTCACCGGCATCCTGTACGCGGGCCTGATCGCCACGGCGGACGGCCCGAAGGTCATCGAGTTCAACGCGCGCTTCGGCGACCCGGAGACCGAGGTCGTGCTGCCGCGCCTCACGTCCGATCTGGGCGCGGGCATCGACGCGATCCTGAACGGCGGCACCCCGGAGTTCACGTGGAAGCAGGACGGCGCGACGCTCGGCGTGGTGCTCGCCTCCAAGGGCTATCCGACGCACGTGATCAAGGGCGCCCCGATTCCCGAGATCACCGTCGACGCCGACTCGCACGTCTACTATGCGGGCGTTGCCTCCGACGCGACCCACGGCCTCGTCGCCAACTCCGGCCGCGTGCTGTTCGTCGAAACCTCCGCCGAATCCATCAAGGCCGCGCAGGACAAGGTCTACGCGATCCTCGACAACCTCGACACCACGGGCATGTTCTACCGCCACGACATCGGCGCCAAAGCGCTGCAGTAACGGCATATGACGGCATATGAAGAAGGCTCCCCGCGGGGAGCCTTCTTCATATCGCCTGAGTACCGGTATCACGCTGCGCGCGATGC
>NZ_JAFEJT020000049.1 GCF_018555435.2 Bifidobacterium amazonense | reverse complement strand
CCTTGACGAGTTCGATGATCGAAGTATCGTCAGCCACGTCCGCCAGTCCGCCGGTTTCGGACAGACCGACGAAACCGCCGGCGTTTCCGTATTCCATGTCAGCGAATACCGTGTACAGACCGGTCACCGCGGTCGGCTACATGGTTCCAAAGTATACGAACACGGATGTCCGCTACGTCAATGGCGGCAACGTAACCGCAAACATGGCAGGCGGTTACGCAGGCGATTTCCAGAGCGGCAAAGTCGACAATAGCGGCAAGAAAAACAGTGATGATGCCAAGGAACCGTGGGCCGTATACAACATTGATACGGTGACCGGCGGCTCCTACGCAGGCGGTTTCGGCGGCAAAGTGCATTCCGGCGCCTTGGCCGACGCCGGCAAGGGCCTGAACATCCTTGGCGGCTTGGGTGAAAAGCTCCATACCGAAAACCTGAGCATCGACATCACCCAGTTGGCATCCATCGCCGCTGCATACGTGCCGTACATCACGGCGGCCGGAGTCAAGTCTGGTGCTGAAACCGTGGAACAGACCAGCGGCCGGATGACGAGCGACCCAAAGAATCCGGGACTGGTCGTCAGCGCCCTGCGGCTTGATACGCTCGACTCGCAGTCCGGTTCTGCCGGTGGTTTTATCGGGTACGGTTCCGGCGTACAGGTGTCGAACAGCGATGTGACGCAACTTCGATACACCAAGGTCACCGAACCCAAGCAGCTTGAAGGTGTTGACGGCAGCACCTATTTCGACGAACCGCAAAGCGCATATGCAATTACGGCAAAGCGCTACGCAGGCGGTTATATCGGCAAGATGGACATCGGCTCCGCGGCTTCCGTCGGCGGCGGCCTAAAGGTACTGAACGTCATCAATCTGGCCGATATCACCAAAGTACTTTCCGTCGTCGTCTCCACGATCGAACATTCCGACGTGACCGGTGCGGCATCGGGCTACTCGGTACTTGCCAGTGATACGAGCGAAGAGAACACGAACCACGGCGATGGCATCGCCACCGAAGGCAGCGCGAAGAATCCGCTGGGCGAGGCCGGCGGTTTCGCCGGACGCGTGATGGGCGGTCATGTCCAGGATTCCAACGCGCACAACTTCGCGTACATCATCGGTCAGATCACCGCCGGCGGTTACGCTGGCGGCATCGCTCCGGGCGATGTGGCCAGCGTGCTCGGCAGCGACATGACGATTCTGAACGGTCTGATCAACACGGGCGGCACGTTCGCCTCGTTGCTGCAGGACTTCGTGCCGACGATCCGCAACTCGTCCACCGATGCGGTGCCGTGCGGCGCTGCAGTGCGCGCCCAGGCCGCATCCGACGAGTACGTGCTTCGCGGCATGGCCGGCGGCTATGTGGGCCATGACGAGGGCGGCCACATCTGGGGCAACAACAATGCTCCATGGAAGAGCGAAAACGACGACCACAACCATTACAACGGAGAGAAGCGCACCGCCTATGCCGCGCGCATCCGCTCCGTGTATGGCGCCGAGTTCGCCGGCGGCTTCACCGGATTCATGCAAGCGGCCAGCACCGCGAAAACCGGCAGCCTGAGTCTGCTGTTCGGCCTGATCTCGGTCGACAACCTGCTCGGCGCACTCGGCGTGGCATACCCGACCGACGAGAACACGAAGGTCACCGGCCCGCTGCACAACCTCGACATCAAGACTTGGAAGGATTGGGTCAAGTCGGTCGGTCTGACCGGCGCATACGGCAAGGAATTCGCCGAGCTGCTCGAGCACGCCGACCAGATCACGACTCAGGACGATCTTAATAAGGCGTTTGCCACGTATGTGTACGGCACGAACGTGGTCGCCGGACGAACCGTCTACACGCAGAATGCGAACGAGTCGCAGGGCGGCGTGGCCGGAGGCTACGTCGGCCTGATGCGTGCCGGCACCGTCACGAACGGTCAGGCGTCGGACACCAAGCTGGTCAAGGCCATGCGCGCTGCGGGCGGTTTCGCCGGCGCGATGGAATCCGGCGGCGCCGTGGAATTCGGCAATGCCAATGTGCTGAACATTATCAAACTCAATCTCAGCAAACTCGTGAGTGCCCTGAACGTGTTTGTGCCCGTCGTCAAAAGCTCGTCCGTCACCGGCTACCGCCGTGGCATGACCGTCGAGGCGACCGGCACCGACCTAACGCACGCCAACGGTTTCGCCGGTGGATACGTCGGTTATGCTTCCGGCGCACAGATCTGGGGCGACAAGACCTTCGACGACGCCGAGAAAACCGACAACCGTTGGACGATCGGCTCCACGCATGAAGGTTATAGTGCCACCGGCTGCAATGTGACCAACCTGCGTCGCGTCAAGGGCACGAACGCGATCGGCGGTTACGCGGGTCTCATTACCGCGGCCGGCGTTGCCGACGTGAACACGAACGCGTCCGAAGGCATCCTGCAGAAGCTGCTCGATGCGTTGATCTCCACGCCGAACGATCTGGCACAGGTCGTTCAGGCCACCGTCTCCACCGTGCGTGGCGCGAAAGTCACCTCGGTGAAGGACGATCAAGCCGCCGCGGCCTGGGGTTTCACAGTCGAAGGTGCATACAGCGTGACCGGTGCGGACGGCAAAACCGCGACCAAGTACGCGCGTGCGGCCGGCGGTTTCGCCGGGTCGATGAAGGCCGTTGTGGCCGGTACCGAGAAGGGCGGCGCGTCCGATACCGATACGTTGACTGTGGACGGTCTGCGATCCGTGGAAGGCGGCCAGTATGCGGGTGGCTTCTTCGGTCAAGCCGATGTGACCGCGGTTGCGTCCATCGCCGGTACTGATGGCACGGACGGTTCCGACCAGAGTACCGAACTGTTGCTGAAGCTCATCAAGGCTGGCAACATCAGTGCGCTCGAGGCGTTCCGCACGTTCATCCATCATGCGAATGTGAACGGTGTTGCTGACGGCATTCAGGTCAAAGCTCATGATGCAAGCCAGCAGGGCATCCTCAACTCGAAGCAGTACACGGGTGCTGCCGGCGGTTTCGGCGGCGGTCTCATCAACGGCACCGTCGACTACGGCAAGGTCACGAACCTCAACAGCGTGAACGGCGTCAACTATGCCGGTGGTTTCGTCGGCCATCTCGGCAAAGCCGGCACGGTTGACGTTAATAACGCCGAAGTGGCCAAGCTGCTCGGCGCGACGGCCGGCGTGCTCGACATCTGGGGTTCGCACGTCGATGATTCGTCCGTCAGCGGCATCGCCGACGGCTTTACCGTCGCCGTATCGCATGACGGAGTCGACTACCAGGCCGGCACCGACGCGGCGACCGGACGTGAAGTGGCCGGCGGTTTCGCCGGATACGCTGATCTGGCGCGCATCAGCCGTTCCACCGTCACCGGACTCAAGAAGGTTTCCAGCGGCGAACTTGCCGGTGGTTTCGTCGGCGAGACGACGATGGCGTATCTGGTCGATGCCGAGATCAGCTCCGTGCTGCTCGACTTCATCCTCAAGGTAGTCAACGCGCTGTTGAAGCTGTTGTACCTCAACAAGGCCGAGGACCTCGGCGTCATCGATTTGGGCAAATGGTTCCCGGCGCTGGGCAAGGTCATCGATCTCAAGGTCCTTGCCGAAGGTGAACTGTTGTACGTCAACCTGTTCGGCTTGAAGATCGGCGTCGCACTGTCCCGAGCCGACGCGGAGAACCAGCAGCAGGAGGACGTGGCGATCATCACCATCGGCGACTCGACCATCAAACTGCCGTGCACGAAGGACGGCGGAGTCGACGAGAATCAGTTGCGTTCGAACCTGACCGTCGAACTCATCAAGGCCAACCGTACAAAGGTCACGTACTCCTCGGTGCAGGGCATCGCCGACGGCTATGACGTGTTCGGCGGGGGAGCGACCCAGGAGTCCGATGGCACGAAGGATCTCAAGACTGGCTATGCCGGCGGTTTCGTCGCTCTGAACGACGAGGGTCTGTTCGAACACGACGACATGACCTATGCGGACATGATTCGCGGCACCGCCGATCTGGTTGGACCGTTCAGTGGCATGACCAAGCTGAAGTCCTCCTACAACTTCAACGACGTGTATGACATCGAGGGCAACACCAACACGTACCACATCTATCGTGATGTACCGTCGAGCTGGTCGTATGCGTTGACCGCCGACAAGAAGCAGTTCACGTACGGATCGCATATGGACAATGTGACTGATAAGGACGGTCAGGCGATCGATGTGACCGGTGCGCTCAAGCTCAATCTCAACCGATACGATGTCGCGCATCTTGCCAACAAGCAGAACCAGTGGGGTGAGCCCGTCGTGACGCCGTACATCAAGCAGTTTGCCGACTACAAGGATGCGCTGGTGTCCAACAATGTGGGCGGCGTGAACGATCCTGACGAGAACGGCGCGAAGAAGTCCAAGTTCATGAACGTGTACGTGTCGGCGGCGGAGGCGGTGCTCATGCTGAACGTGGCCGTCACGGACAATACGAGCGGGTTGACGCCGGAGCCGGATGATGGCCAGGATCCGTGCGGTTTGGACGGATGCCAGGCGATCAATTTGACGCTGCGCAAGGTGTGGGATGACAACGGCGGCCGGACGGCGGAACGTCCCAAGTCGATCACGCTGCGCATCACCGCGACCTACACGGACGCGAACGGCAAGATCGTGACGCCGGCCAACATCTATTGTCCGACGGACGATTGTGCCACCGGCAGCGCTCCGGAAACCGGCACGGGGTCCTACACCAAGCAGGGCAACCCGTGGAACGTGACGCTGAGCGCGGACGACGCTTCCGACGGAAACAGCAACACGTGGCGCAAGGTCGTCAAGAACCTGCCGATCGCGGTTCAGGACAAGGACGGCACGATTCACCCGTACACGTACACCGTGCAGGAGATCGCCGTCACGTATCAGGGCAAGGATCCGGTGCGCGACTACGACAAGACGCCGACCGACGCGGGATACCATGTGACCGTTGCGTACGACACCAAGGAGTACGTGGCGACCGTGACGAACTCGCCGTGGAAGATGCCCGACACGGGATCGTCCGGCACACAGTGGATTGCGATGCTTGCCGTGATCGTCCTCGGACTCGGCACCGCATGGTACTTGCGTGAGGCCGGTGTCGTCGGTGCGCGCAGAAGGCGAGGTCGTCACCATGCATCGTAGATTCCCCGTCATTTCAGCCGAGCGTGGTCTTTATTCTGTCATTTCGACCGAGCGCAGCGAGTGGAGAAATCTTCTCCGTCCATCAACGGTTCTGAAAGATTTCTCGACTCGGCTTCGCCTCGCTCGAAATGACAAGAGTGAGGGAGCGTGTGCTCGGCATGACAGAAGTACAAGAGCCGGCGCCTTTGCGATGAATAACGCGATGAGCGCAACGCACCATTAAAGATTTCCGTCGCTTCGGCGGCGGGCAACAGAAATGTCCAGATTGAGGCAAACCGGTTCGACTGGAATGCCACAGGCAATTAAGGAGAAAGGATACAGTGATGAAGTCACTGATCAAGAAACTCGCAGCGGTGCTCATCGCCGTTGCGACCACGCTCGGCTTCGCTGGGCTCGGCGCCCTCACCGCGTCTGCGGCTGGCGACCGCTCCATCACCGTGAACACGGTGGTTGGCTTTGCAGGAGAGCTGAAGCTGTACAAGATGTTCAGCGCGGCCAACGTCAGCCCGACTCAGGACAAGGACGGAAACCTGTCCATTGACTACACTCTGGAAGACAAGTGGAAGCCGTTCTTTACCAGCGGAGAAGCGGGCACCACGATCGCTAACGATACGAATCTTTCCGCAAACGCTGCAAAGTACATTCGCGGTCTCAACGACACCCAGCTGGCCGATTTTGCTCGCAAGGCGGTCATTTGGGCTGAGACCAACAAAATTGACGTAGACAAGCAGAGTGGGACGATTGCTACGGATGCAAGGGCTTATACGTTCACTGATCTGGGCCTTGGCTACTACCTGATCGCTCCCGACAAGAAGCAGCAGACCGTTGACGGCACGTACAACCCGCTGCTGGTGAATGTGACCGACGAGAAGAACGACGTGTCCATTCAGCTCAAGCACGAGTATCCGACCATCGACAAGACCGTTGACGAGAAGCCCGCTACGGACAAGAACATCGGCGACACCGTCGAGTACACGCTGAAGTCCACTGTTGCCGCCAACATGGCGGACTACACCGAAGGCTATGTCTTCACGTTCCACGATACCCTGTCCAAGGGCCTCGACTTGGTTCCGAACGCAGCTGATGACAGTGTCACTGATGTACAGCAGTTCACTCCGACCGTCAAGATCATTGGTGCGGGTACGAACGGTGCTGATGTCCCCCTGACCAAGGGCACTGATTTCACGGTGTCCGTCACGGAGAACAAGGATGACAAAGATAACCCGGACCTCAAGACCTCCACGACGATTAAGGTTATTCTGACCGACCTCAAGAACAAGCACTCGGAAGCCGCCGGCAAGGAGATCACCGTCACCTACTCCGCCAAGATCAACGCCAACGCCGTGTCCGGCAGTACTGGCAACAAGAACAGCGCCCAGATCGAATACAGCAACGATCCGTCCAGCAACCAGACCGGTAAATCCGTGCCGAGCGAAGTCGAGGTTCACACCTTCGAGTTCACGATCGACAAGTACACCGGCCGTATCTACAATGAATCCTCCGAGCGACTCGCAGGTGCCAAGTTCAAGGTGTACCGTGAATCGGATACCACGGATCTCAATAAGTCCACTTTCGATGAGACGAAGGACACGCTGCTCAAGTTCTCCCAGACCCAGACTGGTTCTGGTTCTGCTGAGCTCAAGGTAAAGTACGCCGAGAAGCAGGATGCTGATGGCCTTTCTGAGATGACCACTCCGGCCTCTGGCCGAATCAACGTGTCTGGCCTGGCTGCTGGCGTTTACTGGGTGAAGGAGACTGCGGCTCCGAAGGGCTACAACCAGCTGAAGAACGCCATCAAGGTTGTGATCGATGCCACCTATGATACAGATACGGACGGCAACGTTACCGGTACTCACACTGGCAAGCTGACTGGCTGGAAGATCACCTACACGCTGGACGGCAACACCAAGGACGGTACCGGCGAGCACCCGGTTCTTCCGGTCGAGAACAAGAACGGTCTCGTTCTTCCGTCCACCGGTGGCTGGGGCACCATGCTGTTCACCGTTATCGGCGTGCTGGTTGTGGCGCTGGGTACGGTTTGGTATGTGAAGTCGGGTCGTAAGGATTCGGCTAAGTAGGTGCCATTTCTTGGCTTCTCTTGGTGAGTGGGGCTGTTGAATGAAGTGAGACTTAGGGGTGGTCAGAGGCTTTGGGACGTTCCGTGGCTTCTGACGCTCCCCCAGTCAGCTTCGCTGACAGCCCCCTCAGCCAGGCCGAGCCGTAAAGAAAACGCCAGAGGCGTTTTTAGGCGAGGAGCGAGCGACAGCGAGCCAGCAATACAGGCAGCCGAAGGCTGTCCTTAATTGCAGGATGCCGAGGCTCCGCCAGCTTTATAGGCGCTGTTTGGGTTGCGAAGGATGATGGAAAGGGCGTTATGAAGGGGAGAGTGCGGCGGATTGTGCCGTTGGTGGTGATCGCGGTGGGACTGCTGGTGCTGTTCTATCCGACGATCAGCAACTTTCTCATCATGAAAAACGCCTCCCGCGTCGTCGGCAACTACGATTCGCAAGTCAACTCGCTGACCGACGAACAGTATCAGCAGATGATCGACGCGGCCCACGAGTACAACAAGCGGCTCGCCGAACAGAACGCGGGCGCGACCGACGCACTGTCCGGCGCGGTCAACACGCCGTCCAGCGACAAGGAATACAACAGTCTCCTCAACCTGAACGGCGACGGCATGATGGGCTACCTGACCGTTCCGCGGCTCAAGGAAACCATGCCGATCTACCACGGCACCAGCGAGGAAGTCCTCCAATCCGGCATCGGACACCTCGAACAAACGTCGCTGCCGGTCGGCGGCGACACCACGCACGCGGCCCTCTCCGGGCATCGCGGCTTGCCCACGGCCAAACTCTTCACGGACTTGAACCTGATGAAAACAGGCGACAAGTTCTACATCAAAATCCTGAAAGACACGTACGCGTACCAGGTCGACAAGATCATCACCGTCCTGCCCACCGACACGAAGGAACTCGTGATCGAAAAAGGCAAGGACCAGGTCACGCTCATCACCTGCACGCCGTACGCGGTCAACACGCACCGACTGCTCGTGCGCGCGCACCGCATCCCGTACACGCCCGCCGAACACAAGGACGCGCAGCCCACGTTCCACGTGGACATCCCGCTCCAATACGCGCTCCCGTCGATCGCGCTCATCCTCTTCCTCATCGGCTGGCGCATCTGGCGCAACCGCGACGAAAAGCGACGCCGCGTCGACACGGCCGAACAGGTCGTCAACAGCGTGCTCGGCGTGCGCGGCGGCGCGGCATCGGCAACCGATGGTTCCGACGGATCATCGCAGCAGTCAACAGCATCATCGACAAATCCAACGCGGAAAGGAACGGCACGACATGGCAAACATTCGTAGCAGGCGAACCATCGTCGCTTTCGTAGCAATGATCATTGCCATTGCCGGACTTTTCGCATCGTCTCCAGCCAGTGCGGAGAACGTGACCGGCAGCCTGACCGTAAGCGCCGTGTGGAACCGGGACACGAGCGGCGCCGTGCCGCTGGCCGGCGACACGTATTCGATCGTGCGCGTCGCATCCGCCGACCTCGACGAGAACGGGAGCGTCAAAGCGTTCCACACGCTGACCGCGTTCTCGGAATTCGGCTACGACTGGGGACACATGGACCCGTCCGCATACAACGAGGCCGCCAAAAAACTCACCGACCACGCGACCGCGCACCAACTGTACGAACACGCCGGCGTGACCGACGCGAACGGCTCGCTGACCTTCCGCAACCTGCCGATCGGACTGTACCTCGTCGCGCGCACCGGCATCGCCGCAGCAAACCAGCGATACGCGTGCGACCCGTTCCTCGTGGCCGTGCCCGGCACCGCCGACGACGGCAGCGGGCAGCTCAACGTGACCGTCGAACCGAAATTCTCCTACAACGGAGACGGAACCCCCAGCGAGCCGGGCGAGCCCGAGGAACCCGGCAAACCGGGGGAGCCGGAGAACCCCGGCGACAATCCCGGCGACAATCCGGGGAACGAGCCCGGCGAAACGCCCGGCAACACCCCCGGCGGCACCGGCACCAGCACCAATACCGGTACGGGCACCGGCACTGGTGATACCGGCGGCACCGGCACCACTGGCAAGCCCGCCGACACGGGCGCCGCCGTCAGCACCATCGCGGTCGCCGCCATCGCCCTCACCGTAGCCGCCGTCATCATCCGCGACCTGCGGCGCGGCCGCGAATCGGACCAATCCGGCGAAACCGACGAATAACGTGCGATGCCATGATGACCCGCTTTCGGAACGGGACAATCATCGGCGAGAGCGCCTTGTCGCGCGTGTCTTGACAATCCCGATAGGACGACTGCGCGGTTTAAGACATGCGTTTCAGCATCCGGGCGTATGGCGTGGCATGCGGTGAAGCGATCGTAGTGTGACAATCGTGCATTGGGCGACGCGACTGGCGCAGGCCGCGATGCGGCGCTTGAGATACGGTCGGGTCGGCGGAGAGAAGGCGAATCATGGGCGACGAGGCGAACGGATACGGTTGGAAGGGCATGAAATACCCGCGAGGATGGCAGGTCGGTGACGACTACATGCAGTTCGCGTGGAAATGCGCCATGCTGCTCCTCGGACAGCACAAGTGGATCAAACGCCGCGTGGAAAGCGTCTCGTTCACCGACCAAGGCACCACAAGACGCGCCATCAGCTTCGACTTCGCCCTGCCCAAAGACAAGTTCGTCGCCTATTCAAGCGACAACGAACAGCCCAGAATAGCCGTTCCCGTCACGTTCCTCGGCAAAGGCGACCTGATCCACGCGGACGTCGTCGACGGCGGCGGACAATCCGTGCCATTGGCCGGCCTGTTCGACAATCGCGAATTCGCGTACGCGGCGCTCGACTATCTGTTCAACGACATGGCTGAAGCGCTCGGCCGGCTGGACGTGCTCGCCGGCGAGCACGACACGGAAACGGACATCGTCATACGCATGACGGCAGCCGAAAAAGCGGCCGACAAGGAATACGCGAAAACGCACGGCGGCAAATCGATGCCGGACGAAAAGCGTCGCGAAACGCGGACCTCTCTGGCGAAAACCGTCAAGATGACGGCGGATACGGTGCAACCGGCGGAACGGCTCGCGCGCCGAATCTGGTGGCGCGCCCGAACCCGGCTCGTGAACCGGATCATCGCAGCCAAGTCGTTCAGCGGCCGCGACGTTCCGCCGGACAAGCTGAACGAACGCGATATTCTGACGACGGTCACCAACTATCAGCCGTCCTACGATTGGACACTCCGGATCCTGTACGAGGCTGTGATGGCGAAACGCGGCGATGACCCGCAGATGCACGAGAAACGGAACGACAATCTGCTTCGTCTCCTGCACATTATTCGGCAAGACGACAACGTGCCCGGACGCGAAACCATGATCTGGGAGGAGGACGGCAACGCGGCCAAACGCCTGCGCACGAAATTCTTCTCGGATTCGGTTTTCGAGGCGTTCCTTGACGTCATCGAAGAGATCGCCGCCGCAGCGACGGACGCAGAAAACAATTCCGGCAATTCCAACAGGAACAACGATCGCGACGGCCGCAACGACTGGACGCTCCCCGCCGAATCGTTCATCCTGCTGCTGTCGTCGTTCTCCAGCGCGTATCCGTGCATCATGCTCATGGACGAGGAGCAGGTCGCGAAACGCAACGTGGCCAAATTGTCGTTCGACACCGGGTATCGCGAAACGAAATGGGATCGGCTCACGCATCCGAACTCCATCCATCTGGACTTCGCATTCCAGATGATGGGCGCCGAGTCGAACCATGTCGAAATCGGCCGTCTGGCGAACAGCGTGATCGCCGGGCTCGAATGGGATGCGCGCGGCGAATCGCTGAAACCGCTGCGACTCAGCGTCAACTCCGGGCGCGTGCACCTGAGCGGCAGCTGGATGCGCTATCTTCCGTTCGCGCATCTGAAACTGAAACTGGTCAGCAGCCTTTCCTCCGTCCTGTCGAACATCGCGTGGTCGTCCGCACTGACGTTGTTCGCGTTATGGAACACGTTGCACGCATTCGGCACATTCGGCAATCATTGGAACGATCTGTACAACGTCGGCAACATGCTCGCCGGCCTCGCCCTGTTCTTCACGCTATGGGTGGCCCGACGATTGAACGATGTGCAGCACGCGGTGTCGCAGGAGCTCAGCTCGTACCCCAACCTGCTCGTATACGGAAACTTGATTCTGGCGACCGTGTCGTACCTTGCGTCGGTCGCCGACAGCAACAGCGACGGCACCACCAATTTGCACGCCATACTGCCCAAGCCGTTCGAGTGTTCGATCAGCGTGATTTGCCTGGTGCTGTCGATGATTCTGACGCTGATCGTATGGCATGGGCTGTTCTCCCGGCAACCGGACCACGCGAGCACGAACCCGGATTTCGACGGCGCGGAAGACATGGGCAGACAGCCGATTCCCATGATCAACACGCCGGAGTTCCGGCAGAAGAGGCAGGCGGGAGGATTCTCCGAGCAGTACCGTCGACTGGTCGAGCGTATTCGCCGACTGCCCATATTCCGGGAGGATGAGGAGCGCAACCGTTCATTGTTCCCGTCCGAAACCGGTGCCTACATGATTCTGGAAGGTGCGGGCGAGTTCCGCAAGGACGTTATGGCAGCCCGCTGCAGCTACGTGAACGGACGCTGGACTCAGCGCTAGGGTTGGCGACGGTTGATGGTCGACGGAGTGTCTGGGTTTGGGAGTCTGGATAGTCGGTCTTTTGCTGTGCGGTTGCGGATGTATCGATCATTGCGATCGTTGCGATGATTGTGATCATTGCGGGCATATCGTGGTTATTAAGAGGACTGTTTTGCGGGTATATCGTGTTGCCTTACTCGATTGCGGGCATATCCTGCCCACGTGCCGCCGATTTTCCTCCGACAATGGTCACGATCTGCCCGTAAGGCCACAGATGGTCACGATATGCCCGAAAAGCATGCTTCGTAATAGTCACGATATGCCCGCATGCGCATGTTGACGGATGCTGGATGGAGGATGGCAGGCCGGCTACTGCCCGAACCGACCACGATCTGCCCGCTGAATCCGCGATGCCTGCCTGTTGCCCGGTCTGTGCCTGATCGGTTTTGCTAAGAGTGTTTATGAACTGATTATTAATGGCGCTTGTGTTGTTTTCGTGGGTGTGGGTTCGTCGTTGAGTCGTTGAGGGAGTAAGAGAAGAGCGCTTCCTGGGTAGGATGTTTTCGACCAAGATAAACAAGCAACCAGCAAGCGCCTGATGAACAGCATATTCAACCAGCTCCTCAACGTCAAAAACATGGTGGTCGAGACCGCGCGGATCGTCGACTCGCCGCTGCGTCCCACGCCCGTGCTCGAGATCCGTGTGCGCCCGCGCAAGGGCATGCTCCGATGCTCCCGATGCGGCAGACGCCGTCACGGTTACGACCAAGGCGGCGGCATGCGCCGTTGGCGGCACCAGGACTTCGGCTGCTGGCGGGTCGAGCTGGTGGCCATGATGCCGCGTGTGGACTGCCCGAAGTGCGGTGTCGTGGTCGCCCGGGTGCCGTGGGCGGAACCCGGTTCGAGGTTCACGAGGGATTTCGAGACGGAATGCGCATGGCTGATGAGCGTCGCCAACCAGAAAACGGTCAGCGGGTTCCTGCGCATCGCGTGGAGGACCGCGGGCGACATCGCCCATAGGGTCGCCGAACGGCTCAGGACGTCGATGCCCTCGCCGTTCGACGGCCTGACGGCGATCGGCGTGGACGAGACCAGCTACAGGAAGGGCCACACGTATTTGACCGTGGTCGTCGACCACGAGCGGCATCGCGTCATCTGGGCGCACGACGGATACGGCAAAGACGTGTTCGACCTGTTCTTCCAGCAGCTGACGGACGAGCAGAAGGAGTCCATCAAGGTGGTCACCGGCGACGGGGCCCGCTGGATCGACTCGTGCGTCGCCGAGCACTGCCCGAACGCGGAACGCGTGCTCGACGGCTTCCACATCGTCTCCTGGATGACCGGCACGCTCGACAAGGTCAGAAAACGACTGTGGAACCAAGCGCGACGCAAACATGACGAGGAGGCGACGCAACGCATGCGCGGCGTCAAATACGCGGTATTGAAGAACCCCGACCAACTGACCGGCAAGCAGAACGAGACGCTCGACGCGTTGGGGAACACGGACCCCAAGGGCCAGCTCTACCGTTCATGGCAGCTCAAGGAACTCCTGCGCACCCTGCTCAAGCATCCCCTCGACCAAGCCAAGACCGAGTTGAACCACTGGGTGTTCTGGGCGTCACACTCGCGCATCCCCGAAATCGTCGAACTCTCCAAAAAGATCAGGAGACGACGCCCCGACATCCTACGCACGATCGAACTGGGCTACTCCAACGCCAGGCTCGAGGCGTTCAACAACCGCATCAAAGTCACCATCCGCATGGCCTACGGCTTCCACCACGTCAACAACCTCATCGCCCTGATCATGCTCCGCTGCGGCGGACTCAACATCCAACTACCAACACCAGCGATCTAACCCACGAAAACAACAGAAGCCTCTTATTAATAAACACGATGATGAAATCGTTGCGTAATGATCGGTCAATAATAATGCCACAATGCGCTTCTACAGTCTGGAATCGTTCTTGTTAAGAGCATTAACAAAATGCGAGACTAAGGAACAAGCATGAGGAAGACATGGAGAACGGCTCTTGTCGCCGCAGCAACGTCATTCATCGTCGCACTGTCCGGTTGCTCGATGGGAGCACCCACCGGCAGCAGCCAATCCACGGAAAAGCCGAAGGAAATCACCGTCTGGCTGATGGCCGGCGATCTGTCCGATGACGGTGTGAAAGCCATCAACGACGAGTTCACCAAGGAAACAGGCGTCAAAGTCAACCTGCAAACGCAGGAATGGGGAGACATCGTCACCAAGGTCACCACAGCGCTGTCCACAAGCACCCCGCCGGACCTAATCGACATGGGCAACACGCAGGTCGCCGGCTTTGCCGCCAGCGGCGGCCTCATGGACCTGACCAGCAAGAAGGACGAGCTTGCAAACGGCAAGACGTGGCTGAAAGGTCTGGAAGACCCGGCCACCGTGGATGGCAAGCTTTATGCGGTGCCGTTCTTCGGCGCCTCCCGTGTGGTCATTTACAACAAGAAGATGTGGGCCGATGCCGGCATCACGGCGGCTCCGACCACATTCGACGAGCTCGAAGCCGATCTTGACAAAGTTGCCGCCCAGCATAAGGGCGAGAAAGACTTCGCCCCGTTCTACATGCCCGGCAAGTATTGGTATGCGGCATTGCAGTTCATTTGGGGCGCCGGCGGCGACATCGCCAAGAAGGAGGGCGGAACCTGGAAGGGCAGCGCCTCAGACGCAAAGACCCTGCAAGGCATCAAGGAATGGAAGGCGTTCCAGAACAAGTACTCCACCGAAGCGTCCCGCAGCCTCGACGAAGGTGATCAGCCTACGCTGAATCAGGTGCTGGGAGCCGGCAAGGCCAGCGCAATCCTCAACAACAGCGTCGAAACCGTGGCGAAGAACAGCGACGGCATGACCGTAGACGATTTCGGCACGTTCGCGATGCCCGCGCCGGAAGGCGGCACGCAGCCAAGCATGATCGCCGGCTCCGATTGGGGCATCGCCGCAAAGAGCAAGAATCAGGAATACGCGTACAAGTGGTTGAAAATCGCCACAAGCGACGACATTCAGGAGAAGTACGTGTACGGTTCCACCGGCTGGCTTCCCAACAGCACCGAGCTTGTCCAGAAGATCATGAACTCGAGCGACTTCCCCGAATACAAGAAGGGATTCTTTGAAGCGGCATTGAATTCGAAGGCCACGCCCAACTCGCCGAACTGGACGACCATCGAAGGCGACCAGTCCATCAACGAGCTGTTCGGAACGATCGCCACCGGCAACGAATCGGTTGAGGCTGCAGCCAAGGACTTCGACCAGCACGCCGACGAGGTGTTCGCGAAATAACCTGCGGGACGGCGGAGGGAACGGTCGTCGACGGTCGTTCCCTCCGCCGTCCTGTCGGGAAATCCTATCGGGAATGAGATAACGCAATGGCACAAACAGCAGCTCAGGCAATCGATCAGGTACCGGCGGACCATCGCATCCGTCGCGGGCATACTCCGGCTTTCCTGCTTACGCCGGCAGGTCTGATCCTGATTGTCCTTGTATTCGCACCGTTGGCGTTCCTGTGCTTCACGTCATTCACGGATTTCAATCAGCGCAGCCTGTTCACCGGAGAATTCAACGTCACCGGATTCGCCCAGTTTGCCAACGTGTTGGCCGACGACGAATTCTACAAGGCCCTGCTGAGGACCTTCCTGTTCACCTTTGCTCTTGTCGCGGGCAGCATGCTCATTGGCATGGGCGTCGGACACATGATGACGCGGTTGGGCGGCGTTATGCGATACATCGTCACCTTCGTGCTGATCTTCGCATGGGCCATGCCGAACGTGGCCAGCTCGATCGTTTGGAAATGGCTGTTTTCTCCGGGATACGGAATCGTCAACTGGATGTTGAGCCGGCTTCACGTGTTCGGCGACGTGACCAACATGTCATGGGCGAACAACACGTGGCTCGCCTTCGTCTGCATTTGGCTGCTGGTCGTCTGGCAGGCCGTTCCCTACATCGCCATCACGCTGTATGCGGCGGAAACGCAGGCCGACCTGTCCTGCATCGAAGCCGCGCAGCTTGACGGCGCCGGTCCGCTGCGCATCTACTGGCAGATCATCGTGCCGCTCATCCAGCCGTCCATCATGGTCGTGACCATGCTGTCGATCATCTGGGATTTCAACGTATTCAATCAAATCTGGCTGGTTTCCGCCGGCGGCCCGAAAGGCACCACCAGCACGATCGGCGTGTTCACCTACAAGAAGGCGTTCGTCGACTTCAACATCGGCCAGGGCGCAGCCATCAGCATCATCACCACGGTCATTCTGATGCTGCTTACCAGCATTTACATCCGCAATCTCCTGAAATCAGGTGAGGATCTATGAGTCAGCATACGAGTCGGACGCAAACCGCCACGGAACGCAAACCGATTTTCTGGGATCGTCTGCTGCGCCAGACCTGGGTGACGATCGTAGCCGTGTTCTTCTGCCTGATTTGGTTCTTCCCTGTCTACTGGATGCTGATCACCTCGATGAAACCGCGCGGCGAAATGATGAGCACCAATCCGACCTTCTGGCCGCAGCATCCCACCCTGCTGAATTTCCAGCAGGCACTGTTCGCGACCAATTTCTTCATCAATTTGAAGAACAGCGTCATCGTCACGTTCTTTGCCGTGATTTTCAGCATCATCGTCGCGTTCCTCGCCTGTTCGGCGCTGACCCAGTACCGGTTCCGGGCGCGCAAGGGACTGATGATACTCATCCTCGCCATTCAAATGATTCCCGGAACCGCGCTGCTGATCCCGATGTTCATCGTGTTCAACCAGCTCGGCCTGCTCGACAAGTACGCGGGCCTGATCCTCGCGTACATCGCGGGAACGCTCCCGTTCTCGATCTGGAACATGCGAGGATTCTTCCTTGCCGTTCCCGACGATATTTTCGAAGCGGCCAAGGTCGACGGGGCAAGTGACTGGAAAATCCTGTGGAAGATCACCTTCCCGCTGGTCGCTCCGGGTGTGGTGTCCACATCGGTGTTCGCGTTCATCAACGCGTGGAACGACTATCTGACCGCGTACACGTTCATGAAGGACCAGAACAGATACACGCTGCCCCTGTGGTTGGCATCGTTCTCCACGCCGCTGACAGGCACCGACTATGGTGGCCAGATGGCGGGATCTGTGATCTTCAGCCTGCCTGTCGTGGTCTTTTTCATGCTCGTGCAGCATAACATGGTCAAGGGCATCACCGCCGGCGCCACCAAGGGCTGATCCGTCGGGGATCTGCGGCGGAATTGTCATGGATTCGCCACGGATTACCGGCGGACGCCGTTTTCAATCAAGGAGGATCATGCAGTACAGCAACGGTACGAAAACCATTGATTTCGAACTCATTCCGCAGCCCAGGGAGGTGCGTGTCGGCACGGGGGCTCCGGTGCTGCTGCCCGTGGGCGGAAGAGTCGTGGAAAACCTGCCCGACGATCCGTCCTGCGTCTTCGCGCGGCAGATCGTCGACGACGTCAGGCGATGCGCCGGACTGTCGTGGGACGTCGCGCAGGGAGACCATTGGCGCGCGTTCGTCCGCATCGGCACGGACGCGAGTCTCGCGCCGGACGAATACCGGCTCGACGCGACGCCGGACGGCATCACCGTCACCGGCGGCGGCAGCGCGGGCGTCCGCGACGGCGTGCAGACGCTCCGGCAGCTGATCCGGCAGACCGCGCCCGTCGTGCCGCCGATCACGGTATCCGACAGTCCCGCGTATCAGGTGCGCGGCTACTATCTCGACGCGACGCGAGGCCGCGTTCCCACGCTCGACTGGCTGAAACGATGGGCCGACAAGCTCTGCCTGTACAAGTACAACCAACTGCAGCTCTACATCGAGCACACGTTCAAATTCGACGATCTGAGCGAAACATGGCGCGGCGTCAGCCCGCTCATGCCGTCGGACATCATCGCGTTCGACGACTACTGCGCGAAGCTCGGCATCGAACTCGTGCCGTCCGTATCCACGTTCGGCCATCATTACATGGCGCTGCGCACGCACGAACTTCGCCGGCTGGGCGAATTCCCCGAACAGGCCGACCGTCCGTACAGTTTCGTCGAACGCATGGAACACCACACGCTCAACATCACCGAACCGGAGTCGCTGGAACTGTCGCTCAAACTGATCGACTCGTATCTGGAACTGTTCCGCACGCGCAAGTTCAACATCTGCGGCGACGAAACGTTCGACCTGGGCAAGGGCCGTTCCAAGCCCGAGGCGGAACGCGTCGGCGTGGCCCGCATGTACGCGGACTACGTGACCAAGCTCTGCCGCCACCTGTCCGACAAGGGGCGCGAACCCATGTTCTGGGGCGACATCGCCGTGGAAATGCCGGAAATCCTGACCATGCTGCCCCAAAACGTGCTGCTGCTCAACTGGCTGTATTCGCCGAACATCACCGACGACAAAGTGCGGCTCGTGGCCGAATCCGGCGCCGCGCAATACGTGTGCCCGGCGGTGTGGTGCTGGAACGCGCTGCTGCCTCGCCTGGACTGGGCGTGGAACAACATCACCCGGCTCGCCAAGTACGGTCTGGCCTATCATGCGGCCGGATTCCTCGTCACTGACTGGGGCGACTACGGTCACGTCAACGATCCGCGCATGGCGATCCCCGGCATGATCTACGGTGCGCAGGCGGCCTGGAACCCGGAAGCCGTGGAGCACATCGCCGAAATGAACCGTCGGATCAGCGTGCTCGAATACGGCGACCGGACCGGAACCATGCTCGCCGCGCTGCGCGACGCCTCCGAACAGGTCAGCTTCGGCTGGGACAATCTCGTCCGCTATCTCGAACTGGACGAGGACCGCCGCGGCACGCTGAACCAGGACGTGCTG
The DNA here is from genome assembly GCF_018555435.2 of Bifidobacterium amazonense. GTDB lineage: Bacteria > Actinomycetota > Actinomycetes > Actinomycetales > Bifidobacteriaceae > Bifidobacterium > Bifidobacterium amazonense. The sequence goes on along the minus strand of NZ_JAFEJT020000049.1, from coordinate 6,999 downwards.
CACGCGATCTGGACCGACGAAAACGTCTACGCGCCGCTCATCCACAACAGCACGACGCTCGGCGAAGCGCGCCGCAATCTGCTCTCATGGCTGAAACCGAGCCTTGATCAGGTGGCCAGTCGCAACGCCAGCCTCGACCGGGCGCTCGCCGACATCGGCATTGCGGTGGCGGGCGCTGCTGGATCGGACCATGCCAGCGTGCTGCAGCCGATCATGATCGCGATTCGCGGGCAGCGGCTGCTGAACGACGCCGGCGTGATTCTTGCGCGGCTCAACGGGGTTGCGGTTGGTGCCGCGACGGATGCTGCTGCGGCCGACGGTGCTGTGCACGATGTTGCGGCCGACGGTACGGACGCGCCGGACGACAATGCGAACGCGCGCGCCGACGCCCGCTTGGCTGCCCGTCTGACCGCCCGTCGGTTGGAGGAATGGTTCGAGGATTACAGCGACGCGTGGCGTGAGGTCAGCCGACAGGGCGAGCTCGGCCGTGTGGCCGACGTCGTCTGGCGTCTCGCCGACGAACTGCGCAAGGCCGAATAGGCACGAGGCGCGCTCGAACAGCCGACGATGGGGGACCGGTGCCGGAAGCGGCATCTGCGGTCCCTCATCGTCGTGGCGGTCTCCGTCTCTGCCGATGCCGCGATACTGCGGTGCTGCTGACGGCGTGATTGATGTGCCGCCGCGTTCACGGCTTGGTCAGAAACCATCGCCACGCAGGAACGACGTCAATGGTGCCGGACGTCACGGTGACGGTGCCTTCCTCATTGATGGAGATCAGCGTGCCGTGATCCATGCCGGTGTTGGCCATGGCGGCGGACAGATTGCCGATTTCGCTGCGGAACTTGTCGGTGAGTTGTGCCGTGCCGAAATCGTCGACCGTCGTGGCGTCAATGCCGGTTTCAACGGCGACCTGTATGAGCTGGTACGGTTCGCCTGTGGCGTCGTCTCCCACCACAAAATCCACTTCGGGACAGTTCGAGGCGGAATATGAGGCGATGGCGTTGCTGCGATTGCCGCCGTATCGGCGTTTCAGCTCCACGAACACGGCGGTTTCCAGCCGCTGTCCAAGATCAAGATGATTCGCAGGGGCCACGGCCAGGGACAGTCCCGGATCGACGGCGTACACCTTGCGGGATGCCTTCGGATTGTCTTTGATGGAGAACGTGAAATCGCCGACCTTGAACAGCAGGTGCGCATCTTCGAAATCGTCGAGCAGATCGTACAGCTTGTTGCCGGAAACGGGAACCTGCATGCTGCGCAGGGTTTTGATTTGCGCATTCACGGAAAACTTGAGTCCTGTGGAACGCAGCGCATTGCGCGAGAATCGTGTCGCCACGCGCAGTGACGCCGTGCCGAATCGTTCCAGAACATCCTTGATGACGATTTCGTCTGCGTAGCCTTGCAGCATGCGCATGCGGTCAAGCACGGTCATGGTCTGCACCGCGGGGAAACCTCCGACGTTCAGATAATCGTCGAAGGCGTTTTGAAGTGGCCTGCGCACGGCCGCCGGATATTCGCCGGCAACGTCTTGCGTGGATATGCCGTGGAATTGGCAGTATTCCGCGAAGCTCAGCGGCCACATCTCGCGTGACAGCGATCGTCCGCGCAGGTTGGTGGGGATGTCCGAAGACAGGAGCTTGGATGATGAGCCGGTGAGCAAGATGGTGACGTTGTGCTGTTCGGCTACTCTGCGGATGAAATGCGTCCAATATGGGGCTTCCTGAATCTCGTCGAACAGGAGGTAGCAGCCATCCACGGCCTGCGGCACCATGCGGTAGTACGTGTCCAGAAGGTCGGAGAGCGTATGGTCGGAGAACGGCATGATGCGCTCGTCGTCGAAGGAGAAGTGGAACAGTCTGTCGCGGGGGACGCCGTCTGCGATCAGCTTGTCCATGAGCTGGTACATGGCGTAGGTTTTGCCGCAGCGCCGTACGCCGGTGATGGTGTAGATCACGTTGTTGCGCGCCGGCTTGGGCACGTTGATGGATGCGCTGTCGCGTGTGATGTACGACGGGATGGTGAAGTCGAGATACTCTGCGATCAGCGATGACAATGACATGTTGGCTCCATCTTCATTCGTTTTCGATGAAGATTGTATCAAATCTTCGTCTGTTTTGAGTGAAGATTGTGCCGTATCTTCACTCAAAACGGATGAAGTTTCTTGTCTGGCGCTCGAGATTTGCGCCTTCCGGTCAGGTCTTTCACTCAAGCTCTGAGCTGATATATCGGCTCTTCGTATTTTGGCGTGTGTGGTCGTTGCCCCGGTGGTATCGGAATCACGCTGTCGCGTGATGCTGTGTTGCCGTGAGATTGCGCGATAGCGCAATCTCAGCATCGCGCTGCCGCGCGATGAAAACGGCATTGCGCGCACGCGCAATACTGTGTTCCCGGCGGCGGCCTGGCCGCCGCGTTTGGTCATTGTTAACGCCCTGCAGTGCTGGCTGTGTCTGTTCAATAGGAAGTGGGCCGGTTGAGCGTGTGGAAGGGGGGTGCGGATGTTTTTTTGGACGGCTAGGCGACCAGTCCAAGGTGTTTGCGGTATTGCACCGGGCTCATCCAGCCCAGCGACTGCTTGATACGGGTTTCATTGTAGTGGGTCAGGTAGGCTGACAGGCGTCGATGGAACTCGTCGTAGCCGACGTCCGTCCAGACGCGTCCGTGGTAGAACTCGTTCTTGAGTCTGCCGAAGAAGCCCTCGGCCGCCGCGTTGTCAGGGGAACAGCCCTTCGCGCTCATCGACCTGGCCAGTCCGTGCTCGTCGCATATCGCGATCCACTCGGGCCATCGGTAGTGCACGCCGCGGTCCGAATGGATGACCGGTCTGTCGCCGTCCTTGAGCGTGGCGACGGCGTCCAGGAGCATCCTGTTCGCCATGTCGGCGTTCGGCGACCTCGACAGCGTCCAGGAGACGACCATCCCGTCGAAGCAGTCGACCACCGGGGAGAGCCAGCACTTGTACCCGTCCATGGTGAACTGGGTGACGTCCGTGACCCACAGCCGGTTCGGAGCATCGGCGTGGAAGTCCCTGTCCACGAGGTTCGCGGGCGCCTCGCTCACCTCGCCGGCGTACGAGCTCCACCGCTTCGGACGCTTCAGGTACACGGGCCTGAGGTTCTCCTCGTGCATGATCCGGCGCACGACCTTCTCGGAGACGACGAGCGGATCCGCCCCGTCCAGGCGCAGCATCCGGTGTATGCGCCGATAGACCCACACACGACCACCGGCCTCGAACAGGTCCGTGACGCGGGCCCGCAGCACGGCGTATCTGTCGCCAGCGGCGATGACGCCGCGCTCGTAATAGTAGGTGCTGCGCTTCAGGCCCACAGCCTCCAGCGCGCGGGCCAGACCGAACTCACCCCTGATCGCGTCGACGACCCGCGTCCTCTCCCCGTTCGTCAGCATGGACGGGTCGAGGCGCGGGTCGTCGGCTTTTAAAACCCTGATCGTCTCCCGCATCACCGCGTTCTCCAGCCGCAGGGCCTCCACCTGCCGGCGCAACGCCTCCACGTCCGCGCCATCCGCCGGCGGGACGTCCGATGCCCCGACGTCGCTTTCCCGTCCCGTGACCATGCCGGCGCCGCCTTCCTCGCGATACCTGCGGGCCCACGCGTACACGCTCGACGGCGTGCATCCCACCGCGGCGGCGACCGTCCTCGCGTCGCCGCCGCGCAGGAGCGCACGTGCGGCCTCCAATCTGGTCTCCAGCGTATACGACGCCCCGTATCCACCCGGAACCGGTGGCCGGTACCTCGGGTCGGCGTGCACCCATGCGTCAATCGTGGCACGCACGGGCATGTTCTCCATCCCGGCGATGGCGCGCACGCTCAACCCATCCACGAAATGCAGATCAAGGACACGCACCCTTATCTCCTGCGAATACATCACGGACTCCAATCCGGACGCCCAAGGCGTCCAACATTTCGTCCGCACCCCCAAAACCAACCGCTCAAACGGACCAAAAGAAACGCCGAAACGGCCCACCCCAACTTGACAAAACACAGCTGGCGGTAGCCTCGGCCCCCTCGGATAGGCCGAGCCGTGAAGAAAACAGTCCAGTGGACTGTTTTTAGGCGAGGGCGAGCGATAGTGAGCCAGCAAGCAGTCAGCCGAAGGCTGTCCGTAATTGCAGGCTGACTGGGGGAGCGTCGCGGCGCTCTGCGCCGCCAACAAGCACAGCATCGCGCGCAGCGCGATTCCAATACCACGGGCCGCACGCGCATGCATACCAACATGCAAGGAACCGTTATTTCGACAACCCCGTCTCGAGAAATCGTGCGTGGTCAAGATTCGCTCCCCATAACCCCCGTATTCAGGTGTTGTTCGGATGCTGATTCTTCTTCGTCTTCATCATGTACCGTTTCCACCCACACCACGTCTGACGGACACGGTGAATCAGCCTCATCGAATACCGGGTGTGGGCATAAGCGGATCATTTTCCAGATCGAAAACCATCTCGAAGACCGAAGCCGCGCTGCGTGTGGGTGTAAGCGGGCTATTCGGCCTGATGAACGTGGGCATATCCGGTTCATATACGGGAGCGTGGGCATAGACGGGTCATTAAGTACGGTCATGAGCCGCGTACGTGTACCGTCTATGCCCACACCCTCACACCCACACGCCCGTACGCGCCCAAATACGAAGAGCTGATATATCGGGGGATAGGGCGATTTTGACTCATGTTTAGGGGATTATCAAAGACAAAATCAGGCATGATGCCCCCTATTTTCGGGGGAAAGGTGTATGTTTTGGTAACTGAGATGAGATTTTCGACAGCAAACGAGCCAGATGTGGAAAAGGCGAGCTTGGATATGACACGATTCACGCGACGTTGCAGCAAACTGGTCGCGACCGTGCTGGCCGGCGGCATGATCCTCGCCACGCCCGCGACCGCGATCGCGGAACCCGCCGCGGGAGACGCGACGGTGCAGGCCGATCAGACTCCGGCAGCTGATTCGGGAGTCGCGTTTCCCGTGGACACGATGATGGGATGCGGCGACGTGCGGACGTGGGCAAAACTGGTCGAATGCGCGGGCAACACGATGCAGGACACTCGTGTCACGATCACCACGCCGATCGTCGCCGACAAGGGCGCGACGGTGAACGTGACGAGGACGATCGGTCTGACCACCACGCTCGACGGGTCGACGCCCGTCCTGACCTCGGCCGACGGGGATGCGGCCGGCCAGCTGTTCGAAGTGAAGGCGAACGGCGCGCTGGTGGTCGGCGCGACCGCGGACGACAGGTTCACGTACGGCGGCACGAAAGACAAGACGGCGACCCGCAGGTTCGCGCGCATCGAAACGAACGGAACCATGCAGTTCAACGGCGGCGCGTTCCGCTATTTGACGGTGAATGATCTTGCGGCGAACGCCGGCGGCCAGAACGAAACCGCGGCGGTCGCGTTGAACATGGGCGGCACGCTGCTCGTACAGGGCGGCGCGTTCGACCACATCGTCACCGGCTCAGCCGCCGCGACAGGCGTGTTCTCCAACAATGGCGGCACGGTCACGATTGATGGCGGCACGTTCGAGAACAACACGGGCGTGCGCGGCAGCGTCCTGTCCGACATGAACGTGACCGGTTCGTCGAGCATCACGATCAACGGGGGGCACTTTCCAGAACAACAGCACCGCATTTGCGGGAGGCGTCGCCTACCTGAACAACCAGGGCAAGCACACGGACGGCAAGTATAAGGGCGCGTATGTGGTTACCGGCGGTACGTTCCAAGGCAACACGTCAAACACCGTCGGCGGAGCCGTCCATTCCGGAGGCAGCCTGACGGTCACCGGCGGCACGTTCACGGGCAATACAGCAAAAGGCAATGGCGGCGGCGCACTGTCCAACGACAATGAGGGAACCCTGACGGTCACCGGAGGCACGTTCAATGGAAACAAGGCCACTTCAAATGCGGACTGGACCGGCGGCGGAGCGATCCATGCCACCGGTTCCACGACGATCATTACCGGCGGCCTGTTCACAGGCAACGGCCAGGACCCGGGCGCTTGTTCGGTGGATGTGGGCTCGAACACTCAGGATAACTGCTATGGCGGCCCCTACGGAGGCCAAGCAGGCGGCGGCGCGATCTATTCGATTGACGTCAGAGACAATGAGAATCATGTCATCCAAAGCGCCAGTCTGACGATTCAGGGCGACGTCAAGTTCCGGGGTAATTACGCGAAGGCCCGTGATTTCGGTTCGGGCGGCGGAGCGGTGTGGGCGCGCGGCAAGATGTGGATCCGCAACAGCGCCGACGCCAGCGCGACCAAACCGGCGTTCGAGGGCAACTGGGCCGCGATCGATAAACCGGCAGGTCCCTATGACACGAACATTCAGACGATGCTAACTGGTCCGGCCACGCAGATCACCGCGGGCGGCGCGGGCGGCGCGGTGTTCCTGATGAACGGGTCTACCGCGTTCATCACCGGCGGCGAGTATAAGAACAATGCGTCGGGTTATCTGGGCGGTGCTATCTACACGGAGGAGAACACGACCACGTACGTGGGCCGCGCGGTCGCCTGGTCGAATACGGCGGGTCATTTCGGCGGCGGCCTGTGGTTCTGCCCGTCGGGCAATTCTGCCGCGTCCAAGGGCGGCAACATCGCCTTGTTCGATAACAAGGTGAACGATCAGCTGGACGCGAACACGGACAACCGGTCCACGGTGGACACGCAGGACAAGACTGCCGGTTCGGACCTTGCGATCATGAACCCGTACCACAAAAGCCGATACCGTATCCGTTCGAATACGTTCCAGTTGATGGATACGTGGTTCACCAGTCGTGATTCGAGTACGGTGGAATGGTATTGGGACGGTGTTCCCGCGCTTAAGGCGAGCGGTTATCAGGACAAGTGGCTCGGCGGCGACACCGGACAGTCCGTCTCCACGTACAACGGGCAGGACGGCCATGCGAACCGTTACGACGAAAATTCCACGAACAACGAGAAAATCGGCATCACAGCCGCTGACAATCATTCGGTGACTACCTGCCTGTACTACACG
>NZ_JAFEJT020000048.1 GCF_018555435.2 Bifidobacterium amazonense | reverse complement strand
CCGCCTCCAACAGGCGGAACGTGCCCTCCACGTTCGTCTTCAGGAACGGCTCCGGATTCGCGATCGAATTGTCGTTATGCGACTCCGCCGCGTAATGCACGATCGCATCATGCCCCGGCACGATCCGATCCAACAACTCCGCATCACAGATATTGCCATGCACGAACTCCACACGATCACCAAGAATCCCCCTGATGTTCTCCAAGTTGCCCGCATAGGTCAACGCGTCCAACACCGTGACATGCACGTCCGGATGATTGTTATAGACATAATGCACGAAATTCGAACCGATGAAACCACAGCCACCGGTCACAATAATGTTACGAGGAACAAACACTTCATCAGCCATACCCATAGACTACCGCCAGCACGGTATTCGCGACGCTCCGGAGCAGCCGCCCATGCAACGCATACTCGTCCACGCCCAACACCCAACGCATATGCGGGAAACAGCGGATGCATCGAGGCATCACGGGATAGAATGACTCATGGTTCCGAACACAATGCTCCTGAAAGCAGGCCAAATATGAAGATTGCTGTCGCCGGCACGGGTTATGTCGGCTTGTCTGTCGCGTTGCTGCTGTCGCAGCACAATGAGGTGCACGCGCTGGATATCGTCCCGGAGAAGGTCGAGCTGCTCAACCATGCGAAGAGCCCGATCGTGGATCGTGAGATCACGGACTTCCTCGACGAGAACGCGGACGGCCGCCGCCCGCTGGACTTCCAGGCCACGCTTGACCCGGCGCAGGCGTATACGGACGCGGATTACGCGGTCGTGGCCACGCCGACGAACTACGATCCGAAGAAGAACTATTTCGACACGTCCAGCGTGGAGGCGGCGATCGAGGCCGTGCGCGAGCATGCGCCGCACGCGTGGATCGTGATCAAGTCGACGATCCCGGTCGGCTACACGACGCAGATCCGCGAGCGTTTCCACGACGACCATATCCTGTTCTCCCCGGAGTTCCTGCGCGAGGGTCACGCGCTGTACGACAACCTGCATCCGTCGCGCATCGTCGTGGGCGCGCCGCAGGACGATCCGGCCGCGGTCGAGGCGGCGCGCACGTTCGCGAACCTGCTGGCCGCCGGCGCGGACCCGGCCGAAAAGGACCGGGTGAATCCGGACGGCTCGAAGGGCATTCCCGAGCTGGTGGTGGGCCTGACGGAGGCGGAGGCGATCAAGCTGTTCGCCAACACGTATCTGGCGTTGCGCGTGGCGTACTTCAACGAGCTGGACACGTACGCGGAATCGCGCGGCCTGGACACGAAGGCGATCATCGACGGCGTGTGCCTGGATCCGCGCATCCGCAATGACTACAACAATCCGAGCTTCGGCTACGGCGGCTACTGCCTGCCGAAGGACACGAAGCAGCTGCTCGCGAACTACGATCAGGTGCCGCAGAATCTGATCGGCGCGATCGTGGACGCGAACCGCACGCGCAAGGACTTCGTCGCCGACGAGATCCTCGAACGCGTGGCCGGCAAGGCGGACCCGGTGGTGGGCATCTACCGTCTGACCATGAAGAGCGGTTCCGACAACTTCCGCCAGTCCGCGATCCAGGGCGTGATGAAGCGCATCAAGGCGAAGGGCGTGACCGTGGTGGTCTACGAGCCCACGCTCGACGCGCCGGACTTCTTCGGTTCGAAGGTCACGCACGATCTGGCCGCGTTCAAGGCCGAAGCCGACGTGATCGTCGCCAACCGATGGAACGACGAGCTCGCCGACGCGGGCGACAAGGTCTACACGCGAGACCTGTTCCGCAGGGACTGATCCCGTCCCGCACGGCCCCTGACAAGGGGCCGTTTTCGTATGGGTACCGGGACGAGGCAGGCCGTCACCGGCCGTAACGAGCCGTCACGAGCCGTCACGATACCGGCATCCCATCACGCCATCAAAGCCGGCAAGAGAGAACCCAAAAGAGAACAAGAGAGAAGAGAGAGAACATCATGAGCCAACAGAAGAGGCATGCCTTCGCCCTGACAGGCATGCTGTGCGCCGCCAGCATGATCTGCTGCGGTCTGGCGGCAGGCACCGCAACCACGGCGCTCGCGGACGGTTCCGCGACGTCGACCGTCACGACGACGGACCCTGTGCAGACGGATCCCGCACAGACGGACGGCGTGCAGTCGGTGACGGCCACGCATGATCCGGAAACGACGTCGCACGCGTTCGACGCGCCGGCCGTCGCGTCCGCGGACGTGCCGGAAACGCTGGCCGAAACGCGGTCGTCGACCCGTTCGGCCGACGCGTCGACGCAGACGCTGTCCGCGTCGGCCGAACTGCCCGGCGCGGACGGACTGTCGTCGGTCGCGGTGACGTGGCGGCAGACGGACGCGGATGCCGAGGCCGCGCAGCCGGTCGTGAAACTGCGGTATCGCGACGATGACGGCACATGGAGCGATTGGACGCAGGTGGAGACGCAGATCGGCGACGGCAACGGCGTCACCGCACGGTCCGGCTCGTCGGCGAGCGCGACGCAGGCGGCGACAGCCGACGTGCAGGGCACCGATCCGGTGTACGTCGGCAAGGCTACGGACGTGGAGGCGCAGGTGACGTTGCCGGACGGCTCCGACGCGACCGACGTCAATCTGGTGACCATCGATTCGGGTTACGCCGCGGACGACGTCGATGCGGTGAGCGATGGCTCGGATACGACGTCCGGTACGACGTCCGGCGAGACGGACGGAAACGGGCAGACCGACGGGTCCGGCAGCGGTTCGTCCAGTAACGGCTCGTCCAACGGCGGCTCCGGAGAATCAAACGGCAACGGGTCCGGCAACGGCTCATCCGGCACCGACGGCAGCGACTCGAACACCGGCACGGACAGCGAACCGGACGAAGGCAAGCTCGACATCAACATCCCGATCTACCGGCGCGAACAGTGGTGGCGCAAGGGTCTGCCGGCGCCGTCGTGGCCGGCCGACGACAGCGGCCATTGGCGCGGCGCGGTCATCCACCATACGGTCGACCGCAACGACTATTCGCAGGCCGAGGCCAAGGTGATCGTGCAGAACATCTACACGTTCCATGCGAAGACCCGTGGCTGGGGCGACATCGGCTACAACCTGCTCGTCGACCGGTTCGGCGGCGTGTGGGAGGGCCGCGAGGAAGGCGTGGCCCACAAGGTCGTGCTGGGCAGCAACGCGATCGGCGCGCATACCGGCAGCTTCAACGAGGCGACGTTCGGCGTGGCGGTCATCGGCAGCTTCCATGAGAACGACAAGCCGACCGAAGCGTCCGTGCGAGCCGTGGCGTCGGTGATCGCCAAGGAGTTCAAGGCGATGAACATCATGACCGCGCATGACACGTTCGTCTGGCACGGCACGCAGAACCGCATCTCCGGGCACGGCGACTCCGCGCACTGGTACGACAAGCGCAACCGCACGCTGTGCCCCGGCAAGCATTTGAGGGCCCGCATCAACGACATCCGCGACATGGTCGGCCAGCTGCTCGACGAGTCCATGCCGGCGAATTCCACTCCGGTCTACCGCCTGTACAACCGGTGGAACGGGCTGCATCACTACACGGCCGATTCGAACGAGCGCGAGGTGCTGATCTCGAAGGGTTGGAACGACGAGGGCATCGTGTTCTACGCGGCGAAGTCCGGCGAGCCGGTCTACCGCCTGTACAATCCGTACGACCACAACCACCTGTACACGCTGAGCACGAAGGAACGCGACCAATTGACCAAACGCGGCTGGAAGACCGAGGGCACGGCGTGGAGCACCGCGGCCAACGGCGACAAGCCCGTCTATCGCCTATACAATCGCTCGAACCACGAGCACCTGTACACCACAAGCGCCAAGGAGTACCAGACGCTCGGCAAAAAGGGCTGGCAGCAGGAAAACGTCGCGTGGAACGGCCTATGATCCGTCGATCCGCGTGATCAACTCTCCCGGCAAACCCCGGCAGAGGCATGGATCCTCCACATTGTGCTGTTTATGGAGGTCCCCGTACTTTTGCGGCTTGTTTTTGACCCTATCTTGCAGTTGTCTGTGCCCGCACCAAGTAGACGACGATCTTCCGTCACAGCAACCCTTGGAAATCCGCCATTCCGGATCATGCCATCCGTCCCGATACCGCATCCGGGTACAGACAACTGCAAGATAGCGCTCTTTTTATGCGTAATTCGGGATGACCATCATCTCAGGCTGAATGTAGCAGCTGATGAGGGTCCCGGTGATCTGGTCCATGTCATCATCCTTGAGACGACCGATCCTGGCGGGATTGCGCTCTTCGAGGTCAAGGGCGCGAATCTGCTCGACCTGCGCATAACCGTCGATCCAACCATCACCATCTTCGCGGCGAACGGCGGTAATGGGCAGATGCAGTTCGAAGTCACCCCTGCCATGCGAGATCGCAACGACGACGGTAAGACTGCAGTTGCGGTTGAAATCATCATTACTCACCACAACGACGGGGCGGCGCTTCTTCTGCTCATGCCCCTTGGCCGGATCGAGATCGACGAGAAGCACATCCCCATAGCGCCACGCGGTCACAACGCCTCCCCGCCCACAGCCGGCCCCGCAAGTTCCTCAACGGCCTTGTATTCCTCGTTCCGGTCGCGGAACACGTCGGCAAGACGCGGAACCCGGATGACCCTTACATTGGTGCGGATCGGACGAAGCACGATGGCCCCGTCCTTGACGGTCGCCTCGACACGAGACCCATCGGCCATCCCCACCTGTTCGCGCATATCCTTCGGCAAACGCACACCCTGGGCGTTGCCCCACTTGCTGAGCGTCAACGTGGTCATACTGGTCACCTCCCACAATCGTCGGAATGTATATCCTAGTATATACATCGCAGATGACGCAAGTAACTCAGACGCCTACAGCGCATGCCATTGGAAGCAAACTGAACGGCGGAGAAATCGCCTACCGCCGCTTGACACCGATGAGCTTCTCGTCGGCGACCTGCTGCAGGTGCTTGCCGTAGTTCGACTTGCCGTAGGCGTGCGCGGCTTCGACGAGCTCCGCCTTGGCGATCCAGCCGTGCTCGTAGGCGATCTCCTCGGGCACGGAGATCGGCAGGCTCTGCGAACGTTCGACGGAGCGCACGAATTCGGCCGCCTCGTACAGCGATTCCATGGTGCCGGTGTCGAGCCATGCGTAGCCGCGGCCGAGCGTGGTGACACGCAGCGTGCCGTCGTCGAGATACATGCGGTTCAGGTCGGTGATTTCGAGTTCGCCGCGTGCGGACGGCCTGACCTGCTTGGCGAAGTCGACGACGCGACGATCGTAGAAGTAGAGTCCGGTGACCGCATAGTTCGATTTGGGTTGCGCCGGCTTTTCCTCGATGGAGACCGCACGGCCGGCGTCGTCGAATTCGATGACGCCGAAGCGTTCCGGATCGTCCACGTAGTAGCCGAACACCGTGGACTCGCCCTGTTCGGCGAAGCGTACGGCCTCCTTGAGCTGCTTGGACAGGCCGTTGCCGTAGAAGATGTTGTCGCCGAGCACGAGCGCGCACGCCTCGCCGCCTATGAATTCCTCGCCGAGCAGGAACGCCTGCGCGAGGCCGTCGGGCGACGGCTGCACCTTGTAGCTGAGGTTCACGCCGAACCGGGATCCGTCGCCGAGGAGCCGTTCGAAGTTCGGCAGATCGTGCGGCGTGGAGATGATGAGGATGTCGCGAATGCCGGCCAGCATGAGCGTGGACAGCGGGTAGTAGATCATCGGTTTGTCGTACACGGGAAGCAGCTGCTTCGACGTGACCGACGTGAGCGGATACAGACGGGTGCCCGACCCGCCGGCGAGAATGATGCCCTTCATGTCGGATTCCTTTCTGACGTGTGTGGTTTGCCGTGTGTGGTTTGCCGTGTGTGGTTTGCCGTGTACGGTTTGCGGTGCCGTGTTTTGCGGTTTGACTGGATATGTCACGCGGCCACGGCCGGCCCCTGATGCGAGGCCATGTCCGTGTCCACGATCTCGTAGCCGAACTTCATCTTGTTGAGCAGCGCGAAGTTGTCGGCGCCCTTCGGGTCTCTCATGGAGAAGTCGCAGGCGAGGTTTTCGTTGGTGAAGGCGACCATGTGCACGTGTTCCGGATCCTTGCGCCCGTTTTCGTATTCGTGGATGGACGCGATGATCCGGAATTCCCCGTTGGTGAAGATGTCCATCGGCACATGGAAGCGAACGGTCTGATGGCCGGGACGGAACAGGTCGAAGCTGTCGCCGAACGGCACTCCTCCGCGACGGATGTCGTTCAGCGAGAACGCCACGTAGAAGTCCTTGTCGCCGCGATAATCGTATTCGACTTCGAAGTCGAACCCATGCTCCATGTCGCACACCGGCTCCTTGCTCGGGCGCACGGTGAGCAGCGGCACGGTCTCGTTGAGGCCGGTGGGGTACTTCGGCTCCTCGTCCTTCTTTTTGTCGTCGTCGGCCGGTTTCTTGTTCTCCCGTTTGAGATTCTCGAGCGTGTACCGGTCAGCCACGTCGTTCTTGTTGCCGCTGACGATGATTTCGCCGTCCTTGATCAGGATGGCGTTGTTGCAGTATTTCTTCACCGAGTCCATGGAGTGGGTGACCAGGATGACCGTCTTGGTGGGGTCCTTGCGGATCTCGCTGAAGAAGTTGTCGCACTTGCGCTGGAACGCCTCGTCGCCGACGGCGAGCACCTCGTCGAGCACGAGGATGTCGCCCTGCGCCTTGATGGCCACGGAGAACGCGAGCCGCACCTGCATGCCGGACGAGTAGTTCTTGAGTTTCTGGTCCATGAACTCGCCGAGTTCCGCGAAGTCGACGATGTCGTCGTACATCGCGTCGATCTCGTCGTGGCTGAAGCCGAGCAGCGCGCCGTTGAGGTACACGTTCTCACGTCCGGTGAGTTCGGGGTTGAAGCCGACGCCGAGTTCGATGAACGGCACGAGCTTGCCTTTGACGCTCACCTTGCCTTTTTCCGGGGTATAGATGCCGGAGATGATCTTCAGCAGCGTGGACTTGCCGGAACCGTTGCGGCCCACGATGCCGAAGAAGTCGCCCTGCCTGACCTCGAAGTTGATGTCGCGTAGCACGCGCTGCTCGGTGTAGCCCTTGATGCCGCGCGTCCAGTTGAGGAACGCCATCTTGAGTCCGGTGGCCTGTTCGGTGGGCAGGCGGAAGTATTTGGCGACGTGCTCCACCTTGAGCACGACGGGACGGTTGTCTTCCTTCTTGACGGCGGTGTTCACGGATTCGGCCTTTTCGTTGTCGTGTTCGGTACGGGATTCGTTCGTCATTACAGCACCTCCGCGAACTTCGCGCTGTGCTTGCGGAAGACGTGGATGCCCAGCCACAGCACGATGACGGACAGCACGTACGGGATGAGGCAGATGAGCGGATTGCTGACCATGGTCCAGATGGTCGGCACGTATTCGGGCGAGAGCAGATTGTGACGGATGTCCATGATGGTCTGCGTGGTGGGCACGAGCATGAGCAGGTTGGCGGCCCAGCCGTATCCCTTGTCGGTGACCATGGAGATCGGGTAGATGATAGGCGTGGCGTAGAACATGGCCTGCAGCACGACCTCCCAAATGTGGCCGATGTCGCGGAAGTACACGTACAGCGAGCCGAGCAGCAGGGCCACGCCGAGCGAGATGGCGTACAGCTGGACGATGCTGGGGATGACGAGCAGCACGCGCCACGTGTAGTGCGCGTGGGCGAACGTGCCGAAGAGGATGACGACGCCGAGGTTGATCGCCAGAGAGATCATCGAGCCCATCGTGGTGGAGGCCACGATGATGTAGTTCGGGAAGTGGATCTTGCGCAGCAGGTCGCCGCGGTCCACGATGGAGCGCATGCCCATGCTCGTCGATTCGCTGAAGAACTGCCACAGGCAGGTGCCGCACAGCAGGGAGATGGGGAAGGTGGGGGTGCCGTCCGAGAACTTGAGGAACTTGACGAACACCACGTACATGACGGCGAACAGCATGAGCGGCTGCAGCACCGACCACAGTATGCCGAGGAAGGATCCCTGATAGCGCAGCTGGAAGTTGGTCTTCACCAGCTCCTTGAACACGATCAGCGCGTATCGGTACCTCTCCTGGAGGCTCTTCACTAGGTTCTTCACAAGCGTTCCATCCTATCCCACGCGGTGTCTCCGCTCGGCACTTCCATATATTCTATTGTGTTAGTCGTATTTGTCTAAGTCAGACGGAGTACTGCACATGGCCCTCACAGCACAGCAACCGGCACGTATCAAGCTGTTCGTTTCGGCGCATAAGCCGTCACAGATCCCCGATGGGGCGAGCATCGTGCCCATCCAGGTGGGTTGCGCGAACGCGCCGACGCTGTTCGACGATATGCTGCACGACGACGAAGGCGAGAACATCTCCGACCTCAACCCGATGTACTGCGAGCTGACCGCGCAGTACTGGGCGTGGAAGAACGCGGACGCCGACTATTACGGCTTCTGCCATTACCGCCGCTATTTCGACTTCACCGATACGCAGCATCAGCAGAACGACTACGGCGAGATCATCGACGAGTACATCGACGAGAAGACGATCGCCGAGTACGGGCTGAACGACGCCGCGATCGCGCGCGCGGTGGACGGCTGGGACGTGATCACCTCGCCGATGAACGACACTCGACTGTTCGGCGGCTTCGGCGATCTCAAGGAGCATTGGGAGGCGGACGCGCATCTGCGGCTCAAGGATCTGCGCCACATGTACGACGTGCTGTGCGCGCGGTATCCCGACTACCGCGAGGATGCGGACGCCGTGCTCAACGGGCACACCGCCTGCTTCTGCAACATGTTCATCATGCGCAGGGAGATCTTCTTCGACTACTGCGCGTGGCTGTTCCCCCTGCTCGACGAGTTCGTGCAGGGCTGGGACCATTCGCGCGCGGACGTGCAGACGCTGCGCACGCCCGGCCATCTGTCGGAGCGACTGCTCAACATCTATCTGACGCACCGGCAGCGCACGGGGGCCGGCTGGAAGGTGAAGCAGCTGCAGTGCGTGCATTTCGAGCATCCCGAGCCGGTCGGCTCGCTGGAGCCGCTGGACCGCAACCCGCGCACGGTGGTGCCGGTCATCTTCGCCGCCGACAACAACTACGTGCCGATGCTCACCACCACGATCTATTCGATGCTGTCGAACGCGAATCCAGAGCGCTTCTACGATGTGATCGTGCTGGAGCGCGACATCTCCGACGAGAACAAGCAGACGATCACCGACTTCCTGGGCGAGTTCGACAACGCCACGGTTCGCTTCCACGACGTGACGCATGCGGTCGCCGGCTATGAGCTGACGACCAACAACGCGCATATCAGCGTGGAGACCTACTACCGGTTCATCATCCAGGATGCGCTGCCGTTCTATTCGAAGATCCTGTATCTGGATTCCGATCTGGTGGTGAACGGCGACGTCGCGGAACTGTACGACACGCCGCTGGGCGAGCATGCGATCGGCGCGGTGCGCGACATCGACTTCCTCGGCAACCTGAACATGAAGGACGGTATCCGCGCCGAGTATGTGGCCAAGCAGCTCGGCATGAAGAATCCCTACGACTATTTCCAGGCCGGCGTGCTGGTGATGAACCTCGACCGCATGCGCGACATCCACACGGTTCCCGAATGGCTGGAGATCGCCTCGCAGCCGGGTTTCATCTACAACGACCAGGACATCCTCAACATGGAGTGCGAGGGCGAGGTGACCTATCTGCCGTACGAGTGGGACGTGATGCACAACTGCGCGGGCCGCGTGCACGGCGTATTCGACTTCGCCCCGGCCGAGGTGTTCAAGGCGTACATGAAGTCCCGGCAGGATCCGAAGATCGTGCACTACGCCGGATTCGACAAGCCGTGGAAGAACCCGTGGTGCGATTTCGGCCCGCTGTACTGGGCCTATGCGCGCAAGACCCCGTTCTCGCTGCAGATGATGGCCCTGCTGTCCGGCACGGAGGCTCCCAAGTCGCCGGAGCATCATGAGCGTGCGATCCGCGAGGACAGCCCGATCCGCAAGTATGCGGACAAGGTCGTGCCGATCGGCTCGAAGCGCCGCGAGTTCCTCAAGGTCGCGGCACGCAAGCTGCAGGGTAAGAAGTAGGGGGCTTCAGCCGGCGGAACTACGCCGCCGGCCAGTCACCATCATGCGCCTAGGCGTCGGGATAGACTGTACTGGCGAACCACGATGCATAGGAAGGGCGGGAATGCGCAAGATCGTCGTACTGGGGTGCGGTTTCCTCGGAAACAAGCTTATAGACAGCTTCCTTGGGGATCCGGCAACCACCATCGTCGGCTTCGACCGCAACGTTCCCGGCCAATCTCATGACCGCGTCCAGTATGTGCAGGGATCATTTGCATCCGGATACGATTTCGCCTCGCTGGTCCGGGGTGCGGATCTGGTCATCCATCTGGTCAGCACCTCCGTGCCGGGGACCGAAAAGCGCTCCTTGGACGAGATTCAGGCGAACGTCATTCCCTCGGTCGAACTGTTTGACGCGTGCATGGCAGAAGGCGTCGGACGGTTGGTGTTCCTGTCCAGCGGCGGCACCGTCTATGGCAGCTCCCCGTACCGGGCCAATAGGGAGACCGACCCACCGGCTCCGTACAATACTTACGGTCTACAGAAGGTCATGATCGAGCAGGCCCTGCAACTGACCGCCCATTACGGCGACATGCAATACCAGATCATCCGCCTGTCCAATCCCTATGGCCCCGGGCAGAATCCTCACGGTCCCCTTGGTCTGGTCACCAAACTGGTGTATCAGGCAGTCAACCACGAGACCATCCATATCTTCGGAGACGGTTCCGTAGTACGCGACTTCATCTATATCGACGATGCCATCCAAGGCATCCTGGATATCATCGCCCGCGGCACCGTCAACACCATCTACAATCTGGGGCGCGGTACCGGCGCCTCCGTGGCGGAAGTGACCGCAGCCATAGAACGCATCGTGCCCGAACGTATCATCATCGACCATGAACCCGCCAGAAAAGTCGACATCCCTTATTCCGTGCTGGACATCGCGAAATACCGGCAGATCACCAGCTTGAGACGATTCATATCCTTGGAAGAGGGCATCAGACGAACCTACGCGTTCTTTACGGAATCACGGCAGTGACCACGCATCGTCGCTACGACGCATACCATATTATTGGCGGTCAATCATTCGACGGCACCACGACAGTATCGGAAAGGAGGCGGCCGTCATGTCACAGCAACAGCAACGGTGGATGAATCGCACCATGTTGTCGGTCAGCCTCATGATCGTCATCGTGCTCATGGTAACGGCATCCCAACTGTTCGTCCGTCAGAACGTCGCTTCGGCGCAGCAGCAGACCTTCGTGCAGGCCACCTCCGTCACGCTGCCCAACTACTACATGGAAAACATGGTGTTCCAGCGCAACGAGACTATGTCGTTCCGAGGGAAGACCGAACATAACGCCACCATTACGGTCACCGTCGCGCGGGGCAACACCATCACGTCGCGCACGTCCAACGCCGACGACAGCGGTAACTTCAGCATTTCTCTTCCCTCTCCAAAGGCCCAGCTGGAGCCGTATACGCTCACCGTCTCCAGCGGGAAAACCGTGTTGAAACGCATCCGCCACGTCTATGTCGGAGACGTCTTCCTCGCCGCCGGCCAGTCGAACATGGAAGTCAATTATGACGACTATTACGGCACCGAGGCGCTTCGCAAGGCAAATCTCGGGGCGAAATTCACCACGGACGATCTGCCGCAGACCATTGACGACAGTCATGTCTATTTCCTCGTGACCGACAAGACCGCTTCGTCCACTCCGGAAAGCGAATTGCCCGTGCGCGAGTACAACGATCGTTCATGGCTGCCCGCCACTTCGGACAACACGGATCGTTTCGGTTATCTCCCGCAATTCTTCGCCCAGCAGGTACGGGAGACGACGCCGAATGTGCCGATCGGCATCATCCAGATCGCGTGGGGCGGCACTACCATCACCCGGCAGATGGCCGGCGGAGACATCTATAACACTCATATCACGCCACTGAAAGGCTTTAAGGTGGCCGGCGTGCTGTGGTATCAGGGTGAACAGGACGCGGACTCCTACGACACAGCATTGGCGTACCAGTACAATTTCACGACGCTGATCAGCCAGTACCGATCCTTCTTCAAGAACAAGAACCTGCCGTTCCTGTATGTGCAGCTCGCTCGGTACGGGGGCGGTTCCAATTGGAGTACCATTCGTCAGGCGCAGTTCGCCGTAGCGGCGAACTCGGGCCGTGACGACGCCGTGGCGATGACAGTCAGCATCGATACCGACAGGGGAACCGACACACTGATCCACCCGTTCGGCAAGGAGCTGGTGGCAATCCGCATGGCGGATCAGTGGAAGGCGATCCGCGACGGCGACGATGTTCCCGACGGTCCTTTGGCCACCGCTGCGGTCAGCGAGGACGATGGGTCCACCGCCGTCGTGTCGTTCAAGGACGGCACCGGCAGCGGCTTGGCGGCTTTGGCACCGAACTATACGCTTGAAGCGGATAAATACACGTTCAACGGCCCTACCTCGCAGGCATTGACCAACTTCGAGGCCGCCGGGGATGACGGCGTCTTTTATCCGGCAAACGCCACCATCTCCGGGGACACGGTGGTGATCACTTCCGATAAAGTGCGCCGGATCAGGCAGGTCCGGTATCTATGGGAGGCGGATCCCTCTCCGAAGACACTGTTGTATAACTCGTACGATCTTCCGGCCAGCCCGTTCACCATTACGGTCGCCTCGGACGAGGACGAGTGACAGCATAGACATCGACCCGTCACGAACACGTTGACGGTCAACGCATAGGCAGCAAGCACAAGGCTTGCCAGAAGGGCAGCAAGACATGACCAGCATCAGCCAATCCAACGAGCAGTACGTGCATGACGTTTCCGTCATCATCCCCGTGTACGGCGGCGAGCACACCCTGCGCGGCGTGGTGACGGAACTGTCCGCCTTCCACGACGTACAGCGTTCGAAAAACGGCAATCTGTATCGTGTCACGGAGATACTGCCTGTATTCGACCATGGACGGGACCGTTCGGACAAGGTGATTCGTCAGCTTGAGCGGGAGCTGCCCTATGTGCATGGCGTATGGCTGAGTCGCAATTTCGGCCAGCACCCGGCGACTCTGGCCGGCATTTCGGTCAGCCAAGGTGCCTGGGTGGTGACGATGGATGAGGACGGACAGCATGACCCGCGCGCCATCGCGGACATGCTCGACACCGCGCTGGACCAGCAGGCCGACGTAGTATACGCCGATCCTGTCAACGCTGCCCCCCATTCGCTGTTCCGCAACGTCACCTCATGGGGGGCAAAGTTCGTGGCCAAACATTTGCTGGGTTCCACGGATGCTCCGAAATATCAGAGCTTCCGTCTCATTCTCGGGGATGTGGCCCGTGCGTTGGCGACGCATGCAGGCAACGGCACGTATCTCGACGTGGCGTTGGGCTGGATCAGCAACCGTATCGCCACGTGTCCGGTCACCTTGCGTTCCGAAGGGGATCACCAGTCCTCATACAACCTTATGAGGCTGCTCGGGCACTTCTGGCGCATGGTGGTCACCGGTGGCACCCGTCCGTTGCGGTTCGTCAGCCTCATCGGCGGATTGGCGTCCTGCGCCGGCATCATCTGGGCCATCGTCCTGTTCTTCATGCAACTGTTCGTTCATGCCGTCACCGTTCCCGGCTGGACGTCCCTGATGATCGTATTTCTGGTATTCAGCGGTTTGATCCTGCTATCCATCGGCATCGTCGCAGAGTACATCGGCATCAGCGTGCGCGCCGATATGGGTATGCCGCTGTATCTGGTGTCCACGGATCCGGAACAAGGCCCGCTGGGGCAAGGCGTTCGCAAGGGCAATCCAACGAACGTCTGATTCAGCTCTGCACGTAGTACACCATGAAGGCGAACATCACAACGCATGCCATCATGCCAACGATGATGCCGCATAATGCGAATCGGCTGCGCTCGTCAGACAGCACGGCGTCCATCGCATACCGCCATCCGGAAACCACGATGTAGGCGAAGGCGAGGACCATCGGCAGAACGTAACGGCCTTGGGCCTGATAGTCGGTCGCATAGCTGTACCACAATGCCAGCGCGACGACGATGACGATGTTGACCAGCATGACTAGATCCATGTACTTCGTCGAGCCGTATTCGTGGTTCCTTACAAGGTGAATACGATAGGCACAGAACCCGAACATGCCTACCGCAAAGAACAGTACGTAGAGCCAATACACGAACCTCGGCAGAAACACCGACATGGGACCGAATACGCCGACGAAACTGAAGAACGTGTATTTCAGCCAGTTATTGCCGCCGGTCAGGTAATGATCCGAGGTCAGCATCTCCCATAAGCTCATACCCAAATGCTGCGGCGTGGGGCGGTTGGCCGGCTTGAAATTCCCTTCACCGTACTGCGCGCTCATCTGAGTAATCGTGGACAGTCCAAGAAAATCTCCGTGGTTGATGATCGCCGTCCGAATGAAGAACGGAAGGATCGCAATCAGGGCCACGGCAACCGTCAAAACCGTAACTCGCCAGAAATTTCGATTCCCCCATATTCCCTTAAAAGAACCGATATCCCGAATCCAAATGGCGAAGTATACAACTATACTCGTTAAAATCCAAGAATATGCATTGTAATAGGACAACGCCACAATCACCACACCCACTGCAAGCAATACAGCATTGGAGGCATTCCAGTTTTTCTTTATCGCCAACAGCCATGCGTACAAAACAATGGAGCTGCCCATAAGCGCCACGATGTCATTATTGAAATATAGAGACAAAAAAATCACTTGAGGAAGCAACACAATCATCGAAGAAAACAGGTAACATACCGGCGATGAAAACAATAGCTTCGATATTTTGATGACAAAAAACGCAAATAACGTACCACTGATAATGCTTACCATACGGGCGGCCATTACGATGACGTTCATGTTGCCGGTGACCAATCCGGCCATCTTCATCAGTATCCCGCCAATGAGCGAGCTGAGCATCAAGGGATAGCTGGCATATGAGAAGCCCCATGGACTCATGCGCACGGCTTCCTCATAACCAGTGGGAAGCGTCCCGTGTTCGTAGAAAAACATCGGAAGCGAGATACGTCCCTTTTCGTCCGGGAAAAATCCCTGTTCCAATGGATAGTGCCATGACAATCTGCACAGGCAGGCGAAATACACGATAATGAATACAGCCAG
Organism: Bifidobacterium amazonense; assembly: GCF_018555435.2. GTDB lineage: Bacteria > Actinomycetota > Actinomycetes > Actinomycetales > Bifidobacteriaceae > Bifidobacterium > Bifidobacterium amazonense. Next base: position 10,490 of record NZ_JAFEJT020000048.1, on the reverse strand, counting down.
AACGATTCTCCCGCGCGTGTCTTTCTGATTGGCTGCATGCCTTCTCATCGTCCCGTCCTCCTCATTTGTCCAACGCCCATAGGGTTTATAGTCTAGTAGTGAATATCATGTTTGACGAACAAAGAGGATGAATGCCCGTCTTTTCCATTGTGATTCCCGCGTACAACAACAGCCGGTACCTGCCGGAATGCGTGCACAGCATCACAGGCCAGTCGTTCCGGGATCTGGAGGTTGTCATCGTGGACGACGCCAGCACCGACGACACGTATGAGACCATGCGCCGACTGGCGGCTGAGGACGAACGCGTCACGATCATGCGGCACGAATCCAATTCGGGCACGCTGGCCGCACGCAAGACCGGCGTCACCGCATCGCACGGCGACTACGTGCTGCTGGTCGATCAGGACGACGAGCTTGCGCCGGGCACGCTCGCATCGCTGCACGCCTATGCGCAAGGCAATCCCGCGGACATCTACCACTACGGCGTGCGCGTGGAGGCGGCCACCGAGGCCGCACGGCAGGCGGCCGCCGGCATGACCGGATTCCTCACACCCACGCCGCGCACCCTGCAAGGACAGGAGATCCTCGCCACGCAGTTCGCTCAGCAGGACGGGTTCGACTGGCATGTGCACCACAAGATGTTCCGCGGCGATCTGGCCCGTCGCGCCTATGGCATCGCTCCGGACACGCGGCTGCTGCTGTCCGACGACCTGTACATGTGCTTTGTGATCGACTCCCTTGCCGACGTCTACGAGGCGATTCCCGATTCCCCGTGGTACGTCTACCATCTGGGCCGGGGAGAGACCCTGGGATCGCGGCTTACGGTCGAGGCGTTCGCCACGCTCGCCGGGCGCGACGCGAAGGCGTTGCGGCTCATCAACGACTTCGTCGCGGCGCATCGGACCGACATTCCGCGCGACGACTGGGACGAACGGGTCGCCGACGTGCGCGACCGGCTCATCGAGCACACGATGAACGAGTGGCAGGACAACCTGCCGGAGGAGTCCAAGCAGGCCGGACTGGAGTCGGCGCTGCGCTGCTGGTCTCCCGACGCCGTATGCGGCGAACTGTACCGGTACGTGCGCGACTACGCGTACGCGTTTCTCGTGGCCGACGATCGCAACGACGACGCCTCGCAGCGCAACCGCCGGCAGGCGCTGCGCTATCTGCGCATGGCGCAGACCATCGAACGGGATCATGCGGAAACGTCCGAGACGCACAACGGGCATTATCTTGCGCTCAAGTCCATCGCGATGAGTCATCTCATGGACTCCGGGCTCGTTCCCCGGCCGACAACGGAACCGTCAGCCGCAACCGAGCGCCACGCACAGCACTCCCCCGCGGCGGACCGGCTGCGCGCCTTGTTCCGGCGCATCGCCTACCATCTAAAGCACTGAGCCGACCGTATCGAGTCGAATACAAACGCAATGCCGGCAATCGTCGAAAGAGGAACCATGCCCAAGATTTCCGTCATCATCGCGGCGTACAACGTCGAGCCGTACATCGGCGCATGTCTGGACAGCGTGCGCGCGCAGACGCTGCAGGACATCGAGATCATCGTCGTGGACGATGCCAGCACCGACGGCACCGCGGCGCTGCTGGCCGAGGCCGCGCGCGCGGACGATCGCATCACCGTGATCACGCACGAGCGCAACCAGGGACTGCATCTGACCCGCAAGACGGGCGTGGAGGCGGCAACCGGCCGGTATGCGTTCTTCCTGGACGGCGACGACGATCTTGCGCCGACCATGTGCGAGGAGCTGTACGCGAACCTTGCCGGCTCCCCCGTGGACATCCTGCACTTCGGCCTTACCGTGATCGGCGAGAACGGCATTCTCGACGAGGAATGCAAGGCGTTCGAACGGTTCAACAACACGCCGACCCCGGACGCGCAGTACGAGGACATCGTGCGCAACATCTTCCTCGAGTCGCGCGGATTCGCGGTGGACTGGCGCGTCACGCAACGTGCGTTCCGCACGTCGCTGCTCAAGCGAGCGTTCGCGATGATGACCGGCGACCGGCTGGAGCGCGCGGAGGACGGCTACGAGTGCCTCGTCGCTTCGGCGATCGCCACGTCGTACCGCAGTGCGAAGCAGTGCCGCGGATACCGCTACCACTACGGCCGCGGCGTGACCGGTACCAACCAGATCACGGCCGACACGTTCCGACGATTCTGCGAACAGTTCGGCGCGTGCTTCGACGCGGCCGACGAGTTCGCGTCCGCCCAGCCGCAGTTCCGGCTCAACGACTGCGCCGCCGGCTTCCGGACCAAGGCGATCGAACTGCTCTCGAACGACTGGCGGGTGCGCGTGCCGGAGGACGGCAAGGCTCAGGCCGCGCAGGCGATGGGCCGCGTGTTCGGCAACGTGGTGGCCGCGCGCGAGATCTGGCGTCATGTGCGCGACGTGGCGTGGACGCTGTGCACGGCGAAGACGAAGGACCCGCGGGACGTGGCGCGGATGAACGATTGGGCCGAAATCGCGCGTTCGTTGGAGCCGGACGGCGGCAGCCGCGACGATCTGCGCCGGTTCGCGAAGGTGCACGACCGTGCGGAGGAGCTGATCGCCGATCTGGATCGCGCACGCGAACTGGAGGAGTACGACCGGCAGCGGATCCGCATCTTCGTCACGACGCACAAGAACGTGGACAAGCCGAAGAGCGCGATCCTGCAGCCGGTGCAGGTGGGCCTGAAGCCGGGATCGTACCGGTTCCCGTGGGCGTTCCACGATGACGACGGGGAGAACATCTCCGACCGCAACCCGCGCTACTGCGAGCTGACCACCCAGTATTGGGCGTGGAAGAACGTGGATGCGGACTATTACGGCTTCTGCCATTACCGCCGCTACTTCGACTTCTCCGACACGGAGCACGAGGAGAACCCGTACGGCGAGATCATGGACGACTACATCGACGCCAAGGCCGTGCGCGAATACGGACTGGACGACGAGACGATCGCGCGCGCGGTGGACGGCTGGGACGTGATCACCACGCGCTGGCAGAACCTCGAGGAGCTCATCGACAAGCGCGGCACGCCGCAGGCCCTGTGGGAGGCGGCGCCGGCGCTCGTCGACGACGATCTGGCACGCTGCATCCATATCCTGTGCGACATGCACCCGGAATATCGGGAGGATGCGGACACGTTCCTGAACGGCAACCGCGCATGCTTCTGCAACATGTTCATCATGCGCAAGGCGATCTTCCAGGATTACTGCGCCTGGCTGTTCCCGATCCTCGACCGTTTCGAACGCGAGACGGACATGACCGACTACAGCCGCGAGGCGGCGCGCACGCCCGGCCACCTGTCCGAACGCCTGCTCAACATCTACCTGATGCACCATCAGCGCACCGGCGCGAACTGGAAGATGAAGCAAACGCAATGCGTGCACTTCACGCATCCGGATCCGGAGGACACGCTCAAGCCGCTGTGGGGCCCCGAATCGGGACTCCCCCAGCCGGTGCCCGTCGTGTTCGCCGCGGACAACAACTACGTGTCGCAGCTGGGCACGACCATCTACTCCATGATGTCGAACGCGTCGAAGGAACGCTTCTACGACGTGGTGGTGCTGCAGAAGGACATCGAATGGGAACGCCAGGAGCGACTGCGCCAGTTCTTCTCCGCACGGTTCGGCAACATGTCGCTGCGGTTCAAGAACGTGGAACGTGAGGTGGCCGGCTACGATCTGACCACCAGCAACGCGCACATCAGCGTGGAGACGTACTACCGGTTCCTGATCCAGGAGCTGTTGCCGTTCTACGACAAGGTGCTGTATCTCGATTCCGACATCGTGATCAACGGCGACGTCTCCGAACTGTACGACACCGAGCTCGGCGACCACCTGCTGGCCGCCGTGCACGACATCGACTACCTGGGCAACCTGAACATGCCCGACGGCATCCGCATGAAGTACTCGAAGGACACGCTGCGCATGCGCAACCCGTACGACTACTTCCAGGCGGGCGTGCTGGTGCTCAACACGAAGGCGATGCGCGAACGGTACACGATCACGCAGTGGCTCGGCTACGCGTCCGACCCGGATCTGATCTACAACGATCAGGACGTGCTCAACATGCACTGCGAGGGCGACGTGCTGTACCTGCCGTGGGAGTGGAACGTGGTGCACAACCTCGAATACCGCGTCGAACGCATCTTCAGCTGCGCGCCGAGCGCGATGTTCGACGGGTATCTCGCGTCGCGCTCGAACCCGAAGATCATCCACTACGCGGGCTATATCAAGCCGTGGACCGACCCGTCGTGCGATTTCGCGAGCATCTACTGGCGGTACGCGCGGCAGACGCCGTTCTACGAGCAGCTGCTGGCGAAGGTGAGCCAGAAGGCCGCGAACGAGGCGGCGACGCAGATGGAACGACGTGCCGCGGACGAGGCGACGGAGCGAGTGATGTCCATTCTGCACCCGAAGCATGAACGCGCTGTCGGCGAGGACAATCCGATCCGCAACATCATCGATCCGCTTATGCCGATCGGGTCGAAGCGCCGCGACGCGGTGAAGGCGATCGGGCGTATGCTGCGCGGACGGCGCTGACGATTCCGCGCCGGCTTCGGGATGCACGTCGGTGCGTGCCGAAGCCGGCGGGCGGCGCTGTCGGTCAGACCGTAATGAAGCCGGGTATAGCGGATGTCTGCATGAGCACGGAATAGACGAATCCGTCAAAGACAAGAACGATTACCATGACGGCACAGACGACGATGCCTGCCATGGACAGCCGGTTCCCGGGAAAAACGGGGATCACTGAGGAATGCGTGCCTGACGGCCCCGCCCCAGCATCATCGGACTTCGCCGGGAACACCGTCATGATCATCCAAACAACGATGATGGCGAATATGGCGATGGCACAGCAGTAGTAACGGCTTGAATTGGCGCCCAGCTGCCCATAATTGTTGAATTCCTTGAAAATTTTGTACAGCTGGTACAGCATGGTGCAGTAGATGCCGGCAGCCAGCAATGTCAGGTAATTGCGCATTCTGCTTCGTTTCATCAGGAAAATGCAGAGCGGAACCAGAAGAATAGCCATGACTCCGATCCGGTCGATGGCATATATCGGATAATCCGGTTCAGGTATCCATACATGGCCGGAAAGGGAGTGCCAGAAGATGAAGAATCCATCGAAGAAATGATTCACATATTCCCAGACTCCCATTTCGGCACGATTGTCAATGCCGACATAATGCGCAGAATGCGCATATTGGACGAAATCAAGCGTCTGATAATTAGGCTGCAACGTATGGTATTTATGCAGGATGTATCCGAAATACGCAGCCGGGAGGGCATATATCGGCATCGTGGCAGCAAACTGGGGGCGAAGAACAGCTTGTTTCGCAGCTCCCGTGCAGATCACGTATATGATTACGAAAGCGGATACCAGCAGGACCATCATTCCTGCGGTGAGCTTTGCAAGCAAAGCGATCGACACACCGGATGCAATAATGACATAAGTCAAGAAATCATACCGTTGCTCGATAAACCGAAGCATGCCGAGCACGAATACAGACACTCCAAATAAGGCAAGCGAATCATTGGAAACGCCGCTAATGGTGTAGATGACATTGGGTGGCGAAATAATCATCGCCGCAAAGAGCAGATGCAGTATCGGCATCTTGGGAATGCGGGAGAACCCCATGTAGAACATGACGAGTATGCCGATAAAACCTATCAAGAACGAGATGATTCGCATCCGGTTCAGATCGAATACCGCGATGTCGCCATCAATATGCATGCCGCTCAGCACCCTCATTATGTGGTAGTACAGCGGCGGATGCCCCAGATAGTTGAGTTCGAGGCTTCGGGAAAGGTCGAACGTATCATGCGAATTCGACGAATACAATCCCATGTCGGCAAAATCGGGAATCTTGCTCCCGGTTTTCGCCAAATATGCGATATACGAGATATGCGTGGGCTCATCCGGAAAGCCTTCGACGTATCGTCCATATATGATGAACTGTCCAATGGAATACAGACACGCCAAGCAGTAATCCACGGCGATAACGACGTGTCTGCCCATGCGTGAAGATCCGGAAAGCATCAGATTGACCAGCAACACGGCGATCGACAGTAATACGATACAGGTAATCACCAGCTGGTAGGGGAACCCTTCATACCCCACGGAGAGCACCAGTCTGTCGCCATCTTGCGAACCGTCAAGATCGGAAGTGGTTGCGGCGGCGATATCATCGCCATTAGTCACCGAGGCGACCCGGAACAGGAGCGGACTGCCATGCTGAGAGGTTTTACGCAGATCAACGCTCAACTCTTGACCGCGACTTACTGTTATATCCGGTTCAATCACGATCTTCGATCGATCTTCATTCAGCATCGCCGGAGACAATATAGCACTGTACAGCACCTTTCCATCGGAATCTTTTAGCGTTAGCGCATAGGAGTCAACAAAGGTATGCTCATCCTGATACACCTTGCCATAATTCTCATTGCCGGTATCATCGGGAGCGATGCTGGGGTTCAATGCGACGGGAAAGCTGATGCTGCATATGACCTTGCGCTGAGCCGTGAAGGACTGCCGAATCTCATACTGCGATTGTTGCTGAATGGATCTGGCATTCGTATACGAATATGCCGTCGATGCGACCAGCGGCTCCTTGACCAACCATAGGTTCGCCAGAAAACCGCCGATCAGCAAAGCTACGACCACCCCCACCACATAGACATATTTGGGCAGGAAACGAAGAACAGTCATGCGCAGAATGCTTATCGCGTATGCGATGGCCAATATACACAGCAGAAAGATCTTGACCTCGGACTTGCGCTCACTCGCATGGTGAATGGCCGTCATTTGTCCCTCATCCAGCACATATCGGGTGGAATCGCCGTCCGATATCTGCCGCATTCGGCTTGCGGACACAGTCGTCACATTGTATAGATGACGTCCGTTGATCTGTACGTCCACGGACAAATGGTCAAGTTTCGCGAATACGCTCGGTACGACGACGTTCAATGACCGAGATCCGGCATTCAACGGGTCCAACCGTATCGAAGCCCTGCCGGTCACCACGTCCGACGACTGCTCCTCGGTTCCCGGAACGGCATTGTCGTCAAAGCGGAACACCACGCGCTGCCCGGTGGTCTGCTCGCCGTCGAAGACGGCGCTGTAGTGCACGTTGACCGCCTGCAATCCGCCAAACGCCACTACTGCCATCAAGACGACGAATGCCACCGTCACCACCGCGGAGGCGTGCCGCTTCATGAATTGAACAATACCGTCGCACATACGCACCATAGATCCATTCACCTTGAATCACCCGATTCAAACAAATTGTCGTTCATCCGCGATCCGAAAACGGCATGGACCGTCCATACAGACAGATCAAGGCGATCACCATCATCACACCAACAATGACTACGGCCACGGCACCATACGTTACGGCTTGCGCCAGCATACCAGAGTCCACCATCGTCCCGTTTTCCGCGAACGGCCATTTCAAATGCACCTCGTATAGAAACGCCGCAATTTTGACCATCATCCAAAGCGAGGCCAATACGCTGGTCAGCAGCCGGTTTCTGAATCCCGCCAAACCAGAACAAATACTGATAGCGAAAACGATGGAGATCAAACTGAAATAGACGGCATTGCCACTCCCGCCTTGGGCATAATACATGAGCTGCTGCAAAACGGTCCCGCACAGGGCACACAACAGCATGGCAGCAATCAGCAGATCAGTAAAACCATTGCGCTTCGCACGTAGCAAGGAACTCGTCGCATGCCCGAACAATACCAGCAAGCCGACAATAAGAGGAGCGATCGTAAGCAGCACAACACAGGCCCAACCCACGTTGGTATACGTCACCACCGAATTCTGATATTGCGATAATGCGCTTTTATAGAACCCCAAGTCCAATAACGCATCCCATAACGACTTATGAATGTCCCGATGAAGATGAGCCTCGGACCATTGTGGCTGTGAACCCGTGAAATTCCCGGAAAGCCGATACAGTCTTATATAAAACCAGGCGGAGGACGCCACCGCCAATACCGACGGGATCACGCATAATGCCAGTGCATTTCTCACCCTATTGCGTTTCTGAATGCATACTGCCAGCAGCACCACCAGTATGCAGAGCGCCATGATCGGGACGGTAGACAGTCTCGTCAACGGAGCCAGTGCCACTATGCCCAGCCACCACAACATTGAACCGGGTGTGATTGCATCCCCGGAAAAAACTCGTCGTACCAAAAAGGCGGTCATTCCGATCAGCAAGGTCACCCATAAACTGGCCAGCGTGTAGTTAAACACCACCGACGGCAAACAGCGATTCGCGGCAACCACCACAGGCACCAATGCGACCGCCAATCCCTCTCGGCCAAGCACCTGTTTCGCGGCCCAACGCGACGCCACGATAAGCACCACACCCAGCACCCACACCAATCCGCGCATGGCCCAAATACCACGAATAGGATGATGCACCGTATCGAATGCGAGAAATACCGGCATTTCAAGCAGATAGAACAGCGGCGGATGCTGATATCGCCACTGCACATCGTAAGGGTATTGCAGATTCAACGGATTGAATTCAGCACCACCGAAAAACGTAGGAAGATGTCCCTGCGTAAGCTGATATACGTAATCAACCTCAAGGGTTTCATCAAAACTATAAAACGGCGGCCACGAAATATTCTGCCACACGTCGCTTCCCGAATATATCAGCAGTGCGGCAAACAGCAGTAATGCCCCATACCGAGATGACAACCATGCCGACGCACGCGGAATGCCCTCGGCACGATGCGACGCGTGGCGAATACTCTTACTCATAGGGGCCAGTATACGAAGCCCCCAGCCTGCAAGAACGCAGCAAGCACACGTTTTGCATCGAACCGACTAATGTGAACGAATGGCAAGGGTATGGATTGATGATCTCTGGCTCAAGAACGACGGGGACGTGCCGCCGTCGTCCACCGCGAAACGCTCCCTGGCCGCCGTCAGCGACCCGATGACCGCACAGGTTCCCGAACGATGGCGTTCCTCCCGATACGGCAAAGGCATGCGATGGCGCTGCCGCTGGTACACGGTGGAGGAAGGCAAGCATAAGCAGCATTCGAAATCGTTCCGCAAACTGGCCGACGCGGAGGCGTTCCAGGCCGGCATGGAGGACGACGTGCGCCGCGGCCGGTACGCGGATCCGAACGACGCACGCAAACCGTTCAAGGACATCGCCGACATGTGGCTCAGGTCGAAGAACCATGTGAGCGAAGGTGTGCGAGCCCGCTACGAATGCGAGCTGCGCGTGTATGTGAACCCGCGCTGGGCGGACACGCCGATCGGGTCGATCACCATCGACGACGTGGCCCGATGGGTGAGCGGCCTGTCCACCGGCGACTATCCGGTCAGCCTGTCCGGCGAGCGCGCGGCGAAACCGCTCTCCCCTCGTTCGGTCAAAAGCATCGTCAAGGTCGTGTTCGCCGGCGTGCTCGACTATGCGGTGAAGGCGCGATACCTGATGAGCAATCCCGCGCGCGACGTGGAAATACCAAAAACCGAATACAAGGACCTCATCTTTCTCGACATCCACGAGATCGAAGCGCTGGCAAACGCGGCCGAAACCGTCGGGCGGCCGGTGGATGCGCTGATCATACGGTTCCAAAGCTATGTGGGCACGCGCATCAACGAATCGTTCGCATTGCAGGTGGGCGATTTGGATCTGGAGCATCGCAAGGCGCGCATCCGCCGTACGTGGAAGAACAGCGCGAAGGCGCAACGGCTTGGCCCGCCCAAATCCGGCAAGCCCCGCACGGTGGCGATCCCCCGGTTCCTCATCAAACCGATGAAGGAGCAGATCAAAGGCCAGCCGGACACCGCCTACGTGTTCCGGGCGATCCGCGGCGGGCACATCAACGACCACAACTGGCGGCGAAAAGTCTGGCACAAGGCCGTGGAACTGGCCAACCTGAACGACGTGCAGGGGCTCACCCCGCACAGTCTGCGTCACTCGTATGCGGCCATCGCCATCAAGGCCGGAGCCGACGTGAAAATACTCCAACGGCAGATGGGCCACGCCTCCGCCAGTCTGACGCTCGACGTGTACGGATTCCTGTTCCCCGAACGCCTCGAACAGGTCGCCGACGCCGTGGACACGGAACGCACCGCCGCGCTTTCCGGAAGTGGCGGAAAGCGGGCGAAAACACGGTGAACCGGCTTGTCTGCATCGTGTCCGTGTCGTGTCCGGGGCAGCCTCCGGACACGATCGGCCGGATGTGGCGAATATTGGGGATCCGCGAGTCTGGATCCGCCGGTTGGATCGCAATCGTGTCCAGCCGTGTCTGAAACGTATGGCGGGCAAAACCCGATGCCGGGAACCGTTGCTGCTATTGAGATTGCACCGGAGGACGTGAGCGAAACCCATAGCCCTAGAAGAAAGGTTCCTGACTATGACAGGAAACAACAAGGTTTGGCGCGCGCCGCTCGCCGGCCTCGCCTCCGTCGCGATGCTCGCGACCATGGGCGTCGCCGCCGGCACCGCGAACGC
>NZ_JAFEJT020000047.1 GCF_018555435.2 Bifidobacterium amazonense | reverse complement strand
GTCCACCCAACACTACATGTTCGCCGTTGAGGCGTTCGTCGAGATGATCAACTCGATCAAGTCCGACGAATACGAGTTCACCATCCGCGAGACGCGCACCAAGGACATCATCAACCAGGTCGCCAACATGCTCTCCGAGATCGGCATCCTGTACCTGTCCGATTTCAACAAGGACGTGATCGGCAAGCTGCTGCGCGAAAAGCACCTCGAATTCCATCCGCTGTTCCGCGCGCCGCTGCACGTGTTCCTTGCACGCACCAACCCGTTGGCGACCAAGAAGAAGCTCACGATGGAGGATCTCAAGCCCTACCCGTTCATCCAGTACGAGCAGGGCGAGGACGGCAGCTTCTACTTCGCCGAGGAGGCCGTCTGGCCCGAGTACAACCCGAAGCAGATCAACGTGACCGACCGCGCCACGATCCTGAACTTCATCGTCGGCCTCAACGGCTACACGGTGTGCACCGGTATCGACAACGGCGACCTCAACAACGAGAAGATCGTCACCGTGCCGCTCGATTCGGACGAGACGATGCTCGTCGGCTGGATCACCAACGAGCGCGCGAAACTGTCGAAGGCGGCGGAGGACTACCTCGCCAAGCTCAAGTCCGTGGTCGCCAGCCACGGATACAAGCTGATCGACTGACGGCCGATCGGTCCGGCCAGGCGATGGCCGGACTTGCGGCTTACGTTGTGGATCGGTTTGGAATCGGCATGATTGCAGACGTCCGGCAACTGCGTATATGACATTGCGGCACTGTTCTATTCGGTTATGGAACTGTGCCGCGAGTGTCGTTATGACGGCTGATTACCGACCGTCGGCCGACATGTGGGATGCGGCGACGCACGCCGACCGGCGGTGTTGCTAGTCTTGTTTGCGTTCACAGGCGTTGGGCCCGGCATGGATGCACGGGCATCGCCACCAGCATGGAGGAACGGCAAGTGAAGACGGTACGAATACTGCTGCAACATGTCGGCGAATACAAACGGGATGCGATCCTGACGCCGATATGGATGATCGGCGAAGTGGCATGCGAGATGATCATCCCGCTGCTCATGGCCACGCTCATCGACCAAGGCGTCGAGCAAGGCGACATGGGCGTGATCTCACGCACGGCCGGGCTCATGGTGCTCATGGCCCTGTGCGGGCTCACGGTCGGATGCCTCGGATCGGTGTTCGGCTCGCGCGCCGCCACCGGCTTCGCGAAGAACCTCAGGCAGGACCAGTACGACAACATCCAGACGTTCTCGTTCTCGAACATCGACCGGTTCTCCACGCCGAGTCTCGTGACGCGCCTGACCACCGACGTGATGAACATCCAGAACGCGTTCATGATGATCCTGCGTATGGTGCCGCGCGCATTCTCGAGCCTGATCATCGCCATGTGCATGGCGTTCGTCGTCTCCGGTACGATGGCGCTGATCTACCTGGGCGCGGTCGTCATCCTCGGCACCATCCTCGGCATTCTCATGAACATCGCCGCGAAATACTTCCGCCAGGCGTTCCCCGAATATGACGCGATGAACGAGTCCGTCGAGGAGAACGTGACCGCCATGCGCGCGGTCAAGGCGTTCGCCCGCGAGCCCATGCAGACGCGCGTGTTCAAGGCCACGTCGAAACGCATCTACGATATCTTCCTCAAGGCCGAGCTCGTGCTCGCCGCCGTCGACCCGATCATCCAGACCACCGTATGGGGGTGTCTGCTGCTCATCAGCTGGGTCGGCTCGCATTTGATCGTGCAGAACCAGCTCACCACCGGCGACTTGACCAGCCTGCTCATGTACTGCATGAACATCCTCATGAGCCTGGTCATGCTGTCGATGACGATCGTGATGATCACCATGTCGTCCGCCAGCGCCCGCCGCATCGCCGAAGTGCTCGAAGAAAAGGACGACATGCCCGCGGCCGCGCATCCGGTCGAAACCGTGGCCGACGGCTCGATCGAATTCAGCCACGTCGACTTCGCCTACCCGGCGGTCAAACTGTCCGAAAACGATCCGGCCGCGAAGCGCCGCATCGAAGCGACCCGGCAGCTCATCGCGAAGGGTCCGGAAAACGTGCTCACCGACATCAACCTTACGATCCCGTCCGGCTCGGTCGTCGGCGTGATCGGCGGCACCGGCTCGTCCAAGACCACGCTCGTCAACCTCATCCCGCGTCTGTACGACGTGACCGGCGGCAGCCTCAAGGTCGGCGGCGTGGACGTGCGCGACTACGACCGTGAGACCCTGCGCGACAAGGTCGCCGTCGTCCTGCAGAACAACGTGCTGTTCTCCGGCACGATCCTGTCCAACATGCGCTGGGGCAACCCGGACGCGACCGTCGACGACTGCAGGCGCGTGTGCGCGATCGCCTGCGCCGACGAGTTCATCGACAAGATGCCCGACGGCTACGAGTCGAAGGTCGAACAGGGCGGCCAGAATTTCTCCGGCGGCCAGAAGCAGCGTCTGTGCATCGCACGTGCGCTGCTCAAGGATCCGAAGGTGCTGATCCTGGACGATTCGACGTCCGCGGTCGACACCGGCACCGATGCGAGGATCCGGCACGCGTTCGCCAGCCAGATGCCCGACGTGACGAAGATCATCATCGCGCAGCGCATCTCCAGCGTCCAGGACGCGGACATGATCGTCGTGCTCGACGATGGCCGGATCAGCGGCGTCGGCACGCACGACGAACTGCTGCGCACGAACGACATCTACCGCAGCATCGTCGAACTGCAGACGCAGGGCGGTGGCGACTTCGACGAGGAACAGTTCGCGCAGCTGTCGAACGTCGTCTCGGATGGCGTTGCGAACGCCGACGTGACGGACGGCGCTGTGACGGACGGCGTGCAGGAAAACGGCACGCACGATGACAAGGAGGTGTGCTGATGCCGGGACCAAGGGGCAATGCCGGCCGTATGGCGGCGGGCGCGAAGCAGGCACGAGAACTCGACCATCCGTTCCGCATCTTCATGCGGCTCATGCGATTCGTGTTCGGCATGTACGGCGTGCAGTACGGCATCGTGATCGCGCTGATCGTCGTCACGATCGTCGCGCAGGTGCGCGGCAACCTGTTCTTCCAGACGCTCATCGACAACTACATCACGCCGATGCTCGCGACGCACGACCACGATTTCGGCCCGCTGCTCGCCGCGATCGGCACGATGGCTGCGATCTACACGGCCGGCATCATCGCGAACGCGGTGAGCGCCGTGCTCAAGGCGTTCATCACGCAGGGTTTCATGCGCCGGCTGCGCGACCGCATGTTCGAACACATGCAGCGGCTGCCGCTCGGCTACTTCGACACGAACACGCGCGGCGACGTGATGAGCCTGTACACGAACGATATCGACACGCTGCGGCAGATGGTCTCGCAGTCCATCCCGCAGATCATCAACTCGGTGTTCAGCATCGTCATGATCCTGTTCAGCATGATCTACCTGAGCGTGCCGCTGACGGTCGTCGTGCTCGTCGTCTCCGGCGTGATGATCTGGATGACGAAGGTCATGACCGGCAAATCCGGCACGTACTTCTCCCGCCAGCAGAAGTCCGTCGGCGCGCTCAACGGCTACGTCGAGGAGATGATGAGCGGTCAGCGCGTGGTCAAGGTGTTCACGCACGAGGAGGCCGCCAAGGCCGACTTCCGCGAACGCAATAACGCCCTGTTCGACGCGTCCAACAAGGCGAACATGTTCTCCGGGTTCCTCGGGCCGATCAACAACCAGCTCGGCTACGTGGCGTACGTGCTGTGCGCGCTCGTCGGCGGCTGGCTCGCGGTCAATGGGGTGACCGGACTGACGCTGGGCGGACTGGTGAGCTTCCTGACGTTCGTCAAGAGCTTCACCATGCCGATCAGCCAGGTCAGCCAGCAGCTGAACTCGATCGTCATGGGTCTGGCCGGCGCGGACCGCATCTTCAAGCTGCTCGATCAGCAGGTCGAATCGGACGACGGCAGGACGACGCTGGTAAGCGTGCGTCGGGACGCGTCGAGCGGCAAGCTGACCGAGACGGCCGATCGCACCGACCGGTGGGGCTGGCGTGGCGCCGACGGCGGGATCGTGCCGATGCGCGGCGACATCCGGCTCGACCATGTCACGTTCAGCTACGTGCCCGGCAAGACGATCCTGCACGACATGACGATGTTCGCCAAGCCCGGGCAGAAGATCGCGCTCGTTGGCTCGACCGGCGCGGGCAAGACGACGATCACGAACCTCATCACCCGGTTCTACGACATCGACTCCGGCACGATCACGTACGACGGCATCAACATCGCCGATATCCACAAGGCCGACCTGCGCCGTTCGCTCGGCATGGTCCTGCAGGACACGCACCTGTTCTCCGGTTCGATCATGGAGAACATCCGGTTCGGGCGGCTCGACGCGACCGACGAGGAGGTGATCGCCGCGGCCAAGCTTGCCAACGCGCACACGTTCATCGAGAAGCTGCCGAACGGCTATGACACGCAGCTGACCGGCGACGGCGCCTCGCTGAGCCAGGGCCAGCGGCAGATGCTCGCGATCGCCCGCGCCGCCGTGGCCGACCCGCCCGCGCTGATTTTGGACGAGGCGACCTCGTCGATCGACACGCGCACCGAGTCGCTCGTGCAGGCCGGCATGGATGAGCTCATGAAGGGACGCACCACGTTCGTGATCGCGCACCGGCTGTCCACGATCCGCAACGCCGACTGCATCATGGTGATCGAAGCCGGACGCATCATCGAACGAGGCACCCACGACGAGCTCATCGCCCAGCAGGGCCGGTACTACACGCTGTATACCGGCCGTAGAGGAAGGCCAGCCGCGGACAAGGAACAGTAATGGCCGGAATGAAGGACGTCACGGCGATCGTCGGCGCAGTGGAACACCGCGTCGAAGCCGACATGTACCGCTGTGACCCGGCGTATCCGATCAGCGTAACGGTCGGCTTGCCCGGTCGCGACGCGTTGGAAACCAACGCCCTGACGGTGCATGCGAACAACAATGCGATCCGCGACTGGGCACATGCGCACGGCTGCCCGACGGTGACCAAAACGCGGGTGATCGGCACGAGCGTATCGTTGATCGACAAGATCATCGTCCCCGACGAACAGACGGCCCTGCGCATCGTCGGCCGCAGTCTTGCCGCACGGTATCGCCGGACCCGCGACCGGCACGCGCGGCTGCTCGCGGCGTTCGCGATCGAACCGGAGACGGCGATGCGCATCGCCTCGATGCTGCGCGACGAAACGGACGTGGACTTCGATCTGCTGATGCAGGTCGCCGCGTACGCGAAGACGCATGATACGGCCGGCATGACGCCGCGGCAGGTGCCGCTTGCCGGGTTCAGCGCCAAATGGCTCGACCGGAAGAAGACCAAACGGCGCAAGGCCGTGGAACTGTTGTGCGCTCGCGAACTGGGGTTGACGGAACGTCCGCGGGAACTGCGGTTCCGTCATCTCGACCCGGCGCGCGTGCATGAGCCGAATCTTGTGGCCGTGCGACCGTGGTCGGAAGGCGGCGCTCTTGGCATCCGGTACGTGGTGATCGTGGAGAACAAGGACACGTATCAGGCTATGCCGCCGATCGATCATGGACTGTGCGTATTCGGTTCGGGCAAGGCTGCGGCGGACGGCCTGACATTGCTGCCATGGCTGTTCGACGAACGCTCGGCCGGCATCGACGTGGTCTATTGGGGCGACATGGATGCGGCCGGGTTCGAGATCCTCTCGGACATCAGGCAGACCGGACTCGACTGCGCATCCATGTTCATGGATCGTGCGGCCTATGAACGGTACGGCCGTTACGGTACGAACTGCGATCAAAAAGACAAGCCGCTTGAGCGGCAGCAGCCGAAACCGCTGCCGGGACTGTACCCTGACGAACGCAGCCTGTACGAGTCTCTATGCACTGGTAAAGGCGTCGAATTCCTCCGTCTCGAACAGGAGCGTATCCCCATCGCCGATGCCGCCGCCGAACTGCAAGCCCGCGGTTTTCCGGTGAAATTCATGGAAGTCAACACGCGTAAGATGGTCTGCGACGATGATGTCTCGAAACGCACCGGAAAGGATACGATCGATGGGAAAGTCGGGGAAGCTCATCAAGGCGAGGAAAGCCGCACAAAAAGCGCAGCAGTCTACGGCACGTGATCTGATCGCCGTATCGCAGGCGGCGTCGGATCCGATCAACCATTATGCGGGCTTTCGTCACGGTCGGCGGCATTTCGTCTTACACGTCGGTCCTACGAATAGCGGGAAGACTCATGATGCGTTGCAGGCGCTGATGGACTTTGGTTCCGGCATCTATCTGGCACCATTGCGTCTGCTCGCACTGGAAACGGGGGAGCGTCTGCGTTCAGCCGGATTCGCGTGTGACATCATCACCGGCGAGGAACGGTCTCTCGAACGAGGAGCACGGTATTCGTCACGGACCATCGAAATGGTCGATCTGGACCATCCGTATGCGTGCGCGGTGATCGACGAAGCGCAGATGGTCGCCGACAGCAAGCGAGGCGGGGCATGGACACGTGCCATACTCGGCATCGACGCCGCAGAAGTGCATGTGTGCATGGCTCCCGAAGCAGTGGATATCGTAACGACGCTCATCGCCTTGTGCGGAGACGACATGCACATCGTCCGACATGAACGAATGACGCCGCTAAGCGTCGAACCGGAACCTTTGGACGGTGATTGCAAGCCGGGTGACGCACTGATTGCGTTCGATCGACAGGATGTGCTTGTCAGAGCGGCAAACATTGAGGAACGGGGCATTCCCACCGCCGTCGTCTATGGTGCGTTGCCGTGGCCTGCGCGCAGGGCCGAGGCGGAACGTTTTGCGTCTGGCGAGGCTAAGGTGTTGGTCGCCACTGATGCGGTGGGCATGGGACTCAACCTTCCGATACGTCGGGTGGTGTTCACTTCGGTCAGCAAATACGATGGAAGAAGAGAGCGCATGCTTACCGCGTTGGAGGTGCGTCAGATAGCAGGTCGGGCAGGACGTCTGGGTCTGTTCGATCATGGGTACGTCACTTCGACCTGCGACGAGAACGATTGGCTGAGGAACAGGATCGAAGCTGGTACGCCGTCAATCGCATCGGCGCGGTTGCCGTTCCCTCGCGAGTTGGGGAAAGACGCCGATGTCCCACTGAGCGTCGTGCTCAAGGCATGGTCGAAAGCTCCGCTTCGTTTCGACATGCTGTGCCGCGTCGATATGACTCGACCGATCACCATCGCATCCATGCTTGAACGGCAAGGTGCCGGAACGGGGAAAGGACGTGCCTCCAGTAGGGACACGCTGTTGAAAATGGCTTTTCTGCCTGTCGACGAAACCCGTGATCTTGATGAGGTAAGCGGTCTGTATCAGGGGTTGAAACGCAAACGACACCCCATGCTTCCGGGCGGTGAGATTTGGGAGCGACAATATGACCGTGAGGATCACGATCTGATGCGGCTTGAACGGATGGTACGGACGCTGGGTATCCGGTTCGCTTTTGCCCGAACGCTTGGCCTGATGGATGAGAGCATGGAAACCGCATTCATCGAGGAACGAATACGGTTGGAACGTCAGGTGATCGTCAAGGTCACTGGTCCGAAGGCGCCGCTGATAGAAGACCGTCTTACAACGGATTTCTTGGATGCGGAAGGGAATGACGGACGTGCTACCGGTGTCTGGAGATTCTGATGGTCATGTGAAGTGTATGGCAGTACTTGCGAATGATCAAAACAGCAACGCCGGGGTACCGGTGTTCCGGCTGATGGGACGGATAAGCTTCGGGTCGTTATTGTGGACGGTTTCCGCTGGATCCGGCAGGGGAGCGACTTCGTGGAATCGTAGCGAACGGGACAGTTCCGTTCCTTGCTTGCGCAGGTCGTCCAGCATGTCGGTGCAATCAGATGACCGATCCAGCCACGGGCCGACGAAATCGTCCGGCACCAGCAATGGCATGCGGTCATGCACGCTGGCTGGGCCGTCCGTCGCCGGACAGGTGACGATGGTGGCGGTCAGCAGCCACGGGGCACCCAGCGAGCGCCGCCACCATGAGAAGAGACCGGCCATATACAGTGCGTGGTCGTCGTCGGCATGGAAGTAGAAGGGGCGTCCGTTGGTGCCGCCCTTCCACTCGTAGTAGCCGTTGGCGGGGATGAGAGCGCGCATCGAACGGGCCGATGCGGCGAACGTCGGCTTGGAGGCGATGGATTCGACTCGCGCGTTGTACGTCGGGTAGGGGAGTACGTCGGTACGGCTCCAAGCGGGGACGAGCGACCATCGCGCGCCGGCAAGATGCCGTGCTCCGTCCCGGCCTTGCGCAACGACTGCGATCGTATGCCCGGGTGCCATGTTGTAGGACGGCTCAGGCAGATCATCGCGATCTATGTTGTCGTCGGCTATGTCAAGGCCGGCCGCCAGCGCCTCCCAGTCAAGGTCCAGCACGAATCTTCTGCACATGATGTTGTAGTGTAGGCACGCCGACGCCCACGCCGGGCCGGCAGTCAGTAGTTGATCATTTCGAGTTCCGGCCCCATGTCCTCGGTTTGGGTGCGGCCGGTTTCATGGAAGCCGATATGCCGGTAGAAGCCTTGCGCGTTCGTGTTGAATCCAACGACCCACAGGGCGAGCCGGTCGTTGCCGATGGCCTGTTTGCCGGCCTCCACAAGCGCGCGGCCGACCCCGTGCCGATGATGGTCGTTCAGCACGTATAACGACGCCAGCTCAGCTGTTCCGGGTCGGTCGATCGGCGGGCGCGGCGTGCGCAACAGTTCGGCGAATCCGATCACCTTATCGTCGTCCAAGGCGACCAAAGTGACCTGATCGGGATCCTTCACGAACGTCTCGGTGAGCTTGAGCGCGAACTGCGGCGTGATCAAGTCCACGATCCGCTGGTCGATCTTCCCTTGGTTCAACTCGCGCCATGTGCGCGACTGCACGGCCGCCTTCTGCTCATACCATTGTGGTTCGATCGGTGCGATAAGAATACCCATACGTGACATGATAAACAGGCGCTCGCGATCCGTGCCCTTTTGTCAGCCCCGTGTCGTCTTTGGACGGCATGATGTCCGATCGGTTGTCATGATCGTGCCGATCAGCCGCCGAACTGGATGAGGATGGTCAGCGTGGCGAAGAACATGGGTGGCAGCGAGGCCAGAAGCGTGGCAGTCGTCACCAGTCCTTGCATGATAGCGAAGAGGACGTGCGTCTTGCGCTCCACTTGGGTGAGTGCCAGGATGCCTACGACGATCCACATCGCGTAGCCGGTCAGACATGATGCGGCCATGACCATGACTCCCGTCATCGTGTCGCAGTGCGGTTTCGTCAGGTCGCAGGACAGCGGCACCCCAGAGAACAGGTTCTCAAGGGGCCTGTCCGCGACCCACGACAGTGCCATCGGTGACAGGCAGATGAACCCCAGCCACCAGAGCGTACGCCTGATCGATCGCATCCTCGAATCCTTGCCCACGAGTCCCATTGTAGGAGATCCGAACGGTCCTGCCTGTGAAGCGGTTCACTCCCACACGTCGAGGCGACGGTCCTTGTAGAAGAACTCGCGGTCCTTCTCGCCGATCTCGCGCACGACCTTGCACGGCACGCCGTAGGCGACCGTGTTCGCGGGGATGTCGTGGCTGACGACCGAACCGGCGCCGATCACGCAGTTGTCGCCGATAGTCACGCCCGGCAGGATGGTCACGTTCGCGCCGACCCACACGTTGCGTCCGATCGTGACCGGAATGCAGTACACGTAGTGATGCTCGCGCAGCACCGGCAGCACCGGGTGACCGGCGGTGGCGATGACCACGTTCGGCCCGAACATGCAGTAGTCGCCGATGGTGATGTCGGCATCATCCACGCAGGTGAAGTTCACGTTGCAGTACACGCCTTTGCCCATGTGCACGTGCGCGAAACCCCAGTTCGCATGCGCCGGCGTCTCGACGTGGCAGCCGTCGCCGATCTCGGCGAACATCGACTTGAGGAGCCGCTGTTTGCCTTCCGCGTCGGTGGGGTGCGTCCGGTTGAACTCCCAGAGCTTCTCCTGGCATTCGAGCTGGCCGTCCATGATGTTCGGGTCGTCGTAGTGATACGGCAATTGTTCGGTACGACGCTGTGCGTTGGTGAGTTCGGCCATGATGATAATCCTCGTTGAAAACGGTAGTGATTCCAGTAATGTTTGCGATAACAATTATATGCCATGCAGCATGGTTCGCATGGTGATGTCATACGTTTTGATCGTGCGATCGTCCGCGTTCGCGCATTTGACCGCCCCGCACGGAACGGGGGAGCCGTCGCCGCTTCGCCAGAATGATGCCGTTGTGTCGGCGCCGTCGACGGTTGATCTTGCGCAACGTCGAATACGTCTGAAACGATGATCCGCACGACGCTGGGCGTCGCCGTCGTTATGATGTCTTCGAGCCGTTCTGTTTCGAGGTGGTGCGTATGTATGACGGGGAGCGTTTCAGCGTTGCGGTGGTGGACAACGACCAGTTGACGTTGCGGATGCTGACGCTGCTGATACGCCGCGAACTGCCCCAGTCCACCGTGGTCTGGACGTGCCGCCGCGGACAGGATGCGGTCGAGCGTTGCCTAGCGTCCGTCTCCCGGCCGGACGTGCTGCTGGTGGACATGTCGCTGGAGGGTATGGGCGGCGTGGAGGTGTGCCGGCGGGTGCGTGCGGCGACGGCTGGCGTCGCGTTGATCGGCGTCACGTCGTTCTCGCTGGAGCATTACGCCGCCGACGCCCTGGCTGCGGGCGCGCAGTGCGTGATGGACAAGGCGCGGGTGAAGGACATCTGCGATGCGGCGGTCGCATTGGCCAACGGTCGGATGCCGAGGACCCGGTACGTGTCCGATCTGACCGCGGTGCAGTCGCATGTGCTGCTTGCGGCGAAGGCTGGATCCGGTGCCGACGATGAGACTGTGACCCGGCCAGACGCGGCTGCGGACGTTGCGGCATCGGGTGCGGTGACGGCGTCGTTGACGGAACGCGAGCGCGAGGTCATGCGCTTGTGCGCCGAGGGAAGGAGTTCGCAGGAGATCGGCATGATGCTGGGGATCGGCGCATCGTCGGTGAAGACGTATGTGATGCGCGCGGCGCGCAAGTTGGGCGCGAGGAACCGGACGCAGGCGGTGGCCGCATGGCTGATGTTGCAGAACTGATCGCGAGCATGAGCACGGGATTGGACAAGTGCCGCAAGATCGCAGTGGAGCGGGTCTTCCGTCCTCGAAACATCATGGCGTTCATCGCCGTGGTCGCCGCCGGGCTGACCATAGCGGAGATGGCGATATACCCCGCGCAACTGCTTGCCACGACGGTGCTGTCGGTCGTGCATGTGGCGTGCGTGCTGGCGATGCCGTGGAAGCCGCGGCCGATGGCCATGGCGGTGGCGGTCACGTTCATGGCGTGCTGCCTGCTGCCGGATACGGGCGGGTCGAGTCTGCTGTTCGGCACGTTTCTGGCCGTGGCCGTGCTCGGCCTGTACGCGAAGTCGTGGACCGGCTGGCTGTGGCCGATCGTCATCTGCGTGGTGCGGTGGACGAAGTTCGTCGCCGACGGCATCGGCGTGGACGGATACGCGACGCTGCTGATGGTGTTCGTCGGACTGTATGCGGTCGGACGCACGCTGTCGTGGCGGGATGCGGCCGGCCGGGCGGAACGAGACCGCCTGCGCTACGAGCAGGCGCGGCAACGGTTGGAATCGATGCGACGCGACCAGTTGGCAGCGAGCAGGATCCACGACGCGGTCACGAACAATCTCGCATACATGGCCATGCGCTTGGACTACGAACGCTCGCGCGAGACCGATACCGAGCGCATCGCGATGCTCGACGATCTGCACCGACGTGCGATCGACACGCTCGGCGAGGTGCGCACGGTCATCGACATGCTTGATGGCGATGATACGGGTGACGGCAATGTCGCGGATGGGAACGGCGGCAGGAACTTTGACAGGAACTCTGACGAGAATGCCGCCAACACGGACGTGAACATTGGCGACAATGCTGCCGGTGACACCGTCAATACTGTCGACAGTGCCCGTCCCGATTCGTTCGCGGAACGGATCCGCAATGAGATGACACGGGGCGACCAGTATCTTGCCCGACTGGGATTCTCCGGTGATTCGACGCTGGTCGATGTGCGCCTGCTGATCGACGATCCACTGCCTGATGGCCGCGCCGAACGATTGGACGAGGTCGTCGCGCTGCTGCGCGAACTGTACACCAACATCGCCGTGCACGGCGATCGTGCCGGAACCTACAAAGTGGTCGTGCGTCGCAACGTCGATACGCTGATCGTCGATCAGGTCAACGACATCGCCACGCATTCCCCGCTGCCCGACAAGCCGCATTCCGGCAAAGGCCTGTCCCTGCACCGCGATCGCTTCGCCACGCTCGGCGGCACGATCCACACGTCCGCCGAGGACGGCACCTGGATCCTCCACGCGACGATGCCGCTTGCGAAACATGCTGCCTAGCCGTCCGCTCACCGATCCGGTCCCATGTCGTCTTTGGCTGACGTGCTTCCCTTGCGATTGGCATACTGCTGCGATTCGCGTCATGATGTCTGTCATGCGATCGCTTGACACGATGTTGCGTGAATGACGCCGACGCTTTTATCAATGGATCGTGACAGGTTTGACCGCGCACGTTCGGTGCCGGCCGACGGGACAGGCCGGTGCCTGAAGCGGTTCGTCGGGAGGACATATGAAACCAGCTTGCATTTGAAATCTCCCCCTACCGATTGCGTTGCACCCCTGAACGGCGGTCAGGGTATCCCCGGCGCGTAATCAGGGACGATACAGGCACGTTCCCCGTCCAATGAACGCACACTGGAATCGTACGGCACAGGGCTCGTACGACGGTTCGCATAGTCGCGAATCGTCAGGGGAGAAGGGACATGGATCATGGTCTATAGACGGAAGCGTTCGCCACGCAGACACACCGCATGCACTTCCACAGCGCGCTCACATCATATCGCGGCGATGGCCGAAACCGGCACGCGCACGCATGTCGAGCGGCAGACCGCCACGCTGTCCATCGTCGTGCCCTGCCATAACGAGGAGGCGTGCCTGCCGTTGTTCCTGTCGCACGTCGCGCGGGCCGTCGGCGAGATCACCGAAACGTATCCGGAAACGACGGTCGAGCTCGTGTTGGTCGACGACGGGTCCACGGACGGCACGGCGACGCTGTTGCGGAAGGCCGGCGACGATCATGGTTTCCCGTTCGTGATTCGCTGGCTTTCGCTGTCCCGCAACTTCGGCAAGGAAGGCGCGCTGCTGGCCGGGCTCGATGCCGCAGACGGCGACATCGTGGCGGTGATGGACGCCGATCTGCAGGATCCGCCCGCGCTGCTGCCGCGCATGTTCGCGATGCTGCGCGACGATCCGACGCTCGACTGCGTGGCGACGCGACGCACGACCCGTGCCGGAGAGCCGCCGATCCGATCCGCGTGCGCGCATATGTTCTATCGGCTGATGAACGTCATGTCGCCGGTCGACGTGCCCGACGGGGCGCGCGACTTTCGCATGATGCGCCGCCGGGTCACCGACGCGCTGACGTCGCTGACCGAACGCAACCGGTTCTCCAAGGGACTGTACGCGTGGGTGGGTTTCCGCACGGCGTGGATCGACTATCCGAACACGCGTCGCGTCGCGGGCAAAACCAACTGGAACTTTTTCGAGTTGACCCGTTACGCGATCGAAGGACTGATCTCATGCTCCACGCTGCCGCTATCCGTGGCCTCGTGGATCGGACTGCTATTGTGCGGCATCGCGTTCGGCGCGACCTGCTTCATCGCAGTGCGCGCGGCCATGTTCGGCGATCCAGTGGCAGGCTGGCCGTCGCTCGCATGCATCGTCACGTTCATCGGCGGATTGCAGCTGATGTGCCTGGGCGTCATCGGCCAGTATCTGGCGAACACGTATCTCGAATCCAAACGCCGGCCGAACTACATCATCCGCGACGGCAACATCGACGATGGCGCTCGCGATACTGGCGATGCCGGCGATATTCGACCGGTCGGCTGCCATGCGACAGGAGGACGCTGACTATGGTGACGGTTGATCGCAAAACCGGTATGCACGACGGACATGCCGTCGGCCGCAGTCGCGACGATGACGCCCTGCCCTCCGCGCCATCGTTGCCTCCCGTCGTATTCCCCGTGCTGACTGTGTGCTGTGCACTGTCGACGGCCGTACTCAGTTGGCTGATGGGACGGAACCAATCGTTGTGGTTCGACGAACAGTATTCGCTGATGCTGGCAAGCCAGCCCGTGCCGCGACTGATCGCGCTCACCGCCGTCGACGCGCATCCGCCGCTGTACTATCTGCTGCTCAAGGCATGGACGCTTGCCGTAGGCGATGACGTTGCGCTACTGCGGATACCTAACTGCGTGTGCCTTGGACTCGCCGTGGGACTGCTGGTCATGCTGATGCGCGACCTGTGCGGCGCGCGTGTGGCGATGGCGTGCATGCCGGTGCTGATGTGCGGCGGATTCATGCTGCGCTACGGCTACGAGCTGCGCATGTATTCGCCGGCGATGCTCTTGGCCGTGGGCGGCACGATGCTGCTGTTGCGTGCGGTCGGCGTGATCGGGGCGCGCGATTGCCGTCGCCTCCGCGAAGATGCGCAGGATGATGGTCGGAGTGATGTCGGAGGGCATGATGGTGACGGATATGATGACCGACATGGCCGTTGTCGTGACGATGACCGTCGTCGCATCGCCTGGTGGGCTGCGTATGCCGTGACCGTCACGCTCGGCATGCTGACGCTGTATCTCACCGCGTTCGTCTGGCTGACGCATGCGATCTGGCTTGCCGTGCGATCATGGCGCATGCGGCGTCTGTCCTCGTGGCGGTGGCTATTAGCGTGGCGATGGCTGTTCGCCTATATGGCGTCGATCGACCTGTTCCTGCCATGGATGCCGACGTTCCTGAGTCAGCTCGACAATTCCGTGCTGCCGCCGGTACGCCGACGCACGAACATGTCCGGCGTGGCGAACGCGGTCGACGTCATGCTGCTCGGCATGACGGAAACGGAACTGCCGTCGATCGTCTCGCTGCTGGTCGGCGTCACGATGACGCTGATCGTCGGCATCCTCATCGCGGAACGTCTGTGCGCGCGGACGCGGACCCTACCGCAACCGTCGACATCGCAGCCGCCTGCGTCCTCGCTGTACACGTCGTCATCGCGACAGTCCACGTCTCCGCAACCCGCGTCGCAACAGCGCGTATTCTCACGGCAACCCGTCGCGGCCGCATGGCTGATCGTCATGCTCGCCGTCGTGCCGGCGGCATTGCTGATGCTATGGTCCGCCGTCAAGGAACTGTCCAGCGGCGGTTACGGTATGTTCTCCGTACGGTATCTCAGTATCATCGCACCGTTCGTCTACGCCACGATCGTGCTGGCGTGCGTCGTCGCGTACCGGATGCGCGGACGCCGCGCGCTGATTATCTACGCTGTGGCGCTCGCGATACTGGTTGCGGGCACGATCGTGTACGGCGTACGTGGCAACCACAGTTTCGACCGCAACGATACGCCCGGATCAGCCGCACTGAGCCGACAGGTCGTCTGCTCCGCCGAGCAGCCGGTCGTCGCGCAGGACGAGTACACGTACGTCGACGCATACTGGTACTACCGCGACTGCCCGTACTACTACTTCCTCGACGCGAACGACGCGCCCACGCGCGGCGGATACGCGCCGCTGCACGGTTCCACCGCACAGCTGAGAACCATCGACGATCTCGACGCCGAACGGTTCACTCTGCTGTCATGGTCCACGACGCGCAACTACGACAAACGGCTCGGCGATGCGTCGAGTCGGTGGGTGCAGACCGGCGTCATCAAACGCGACGCGAACGCGGCCGTCTCGTATCGCCGTTATTTTCGTTGATCGGTACCTCGGAAATCGTTGATGGGTTTCAAGAATCCTCCAACGACGGTACGGGGAATCTGAGCTATGATGCCGTCGGTCAGGGCTGACTGTTCGCGAATTACGTCGTCTTTGGATGACAGATGTTCCGCTTGATCGGCACAGCAGTTACGATCGGCATCAGTGTTGTCAAATACGAGTGGGGGAGTCGACGGTGAATGACGATATAGCAACGGCGCAATCGGGACCAGAGACACAGGAGCTTGCAGCTCTGCCGAAGGCGGAGTTCATGATGCCCGGTCCGGAGCGTGACCGGCTGGTTCGGTTGATTCTCGATGGCATGAAAACCGCGACCTCCGCATTGCTGCTTGACTATACGTCATGCGGCGAGCCACTGCCACGTGTCGGTGACCGATCCGTATTGGTCGACTCCAACGGGCAGGGCGTGGCGGTGTTGGCCACCACCGATATCGCCGTGACCCGCTTGGGCGACGTGACCGACCGGCAGGCGCTGAGCGAGGGCGAAGGCGATACGACCGCGGCGCAATGGCGGCGCACGCACGAGACGTTCTGGAACTCCGACGAATACCGCGCCGGATTCGCCGACCCGACGTTTCCGATCGATGACGATACGCTTGTCGTTTTGGAGCACTTCAGGGTGACGGAACGATTCGAAGTGGCGGAACAACGCATGGATGTCACGAACACGGATGAAAGGGATGCTGAACATGACTGACGAACCAGCGGAAATACGCGCCTGTGAAAGCTTGGAGGAGGTGCGGGCCAATATCGATCGCATCGACGCCCGGCTGGTTGCGTTGATCGCCGAGCGTGGAGCCTACGTGGCGCAGGCCGCACAGTTCAAGAACAGTGCGGACGACGTCAAGGCGCCCCAACGCGTGGAGGCGGTCATCGCCAAAGTGCGCGGATTGGCTGAACAATCCCATGCGGATCCGGAGCTGGTCGAAGCCGTCTGGCGTACGATGATCGCACATTTCACCGCCGCGGAGATGAAGGATTTCGCACGCTAAAGGCGCCGGCATAATGGGAAGGTTATTTCCGCGCTCCAGATGCCGGAGTCGTCGGTGACGGCGAAGGTTCCGGATACGGATTCGATGATGGCTCGGTAGCGTTCGAGTCCGCTGCCGAGCCCAAGCTGTATACCGGCGTCCTTCAACGCATCGCTCGCCGAGACGATGACGTGCCGCTGGTCGAAGGAGACCGTAACGGCATACCAGACATTGGGATCGGCGTGTTTGGCGATGTTCGCGTACAGTTCGTTGAGCATCCCTTCGAGAAGATCGAGGACATCGTCTGTCAGCGGCTGATCGAATGTTCCGAGGATGTCGTCGCCTTGGAATCCCAGGCTTTTAAGGCGTTGGCGTTGCGATTGGATGATGTCGTCGAGTCGTTTTCGCTGCTGTTCCACCTGCTTGTCGGTCTCGCCGTCTGATTGGACGATGTGTGTGCTTGGTCCGTCGGTGTGTTCGAGTTGCCGTATCGCCTGGTGGGTGTGGTCAAGCGCCGTTGCGGCGATGGCGCGCAGATCTGCGAGCTGCCGCTGGTATTGGTTCTGATCGAAGGGTGGGTCGCGGTGACTGGCTTGGTCAATGCGCAGGATCATGTAGGCGAGGTCGTTGCTGATGGTGTCGTGCAGATGCCGTGCCGTATGTTCGCGGTCGAGTCGTTGTTTGAGCGCCGCGGCCGCCTGTCGTCGGGCGAGCAGCAGGTTGAGCCCGAATCCCAGCGACAGCGGACACAGGCATATGATGATCATGCCGACGATGTTCGACGCGGTGAGGTTATTCTGCATGTTGTTCGCGGTGAGAGCGACGAAGGCAATCACTGCGGAGCCGGCTCCAGCGTGAGGCTTGACGAACGAGAGCACGGCGATGGCCGTCAGTGTGGCGATCATGATGGTCGTCAATGGTGAGAATAGCCAAAGCAACGCGTATCCAGCCACCGCGAACAGCAGGCAGGACACCCATACCGGTGCCACTCCAAGCATGGCGCACAGGGCGGAGACGAGCATCGATATGCGTATGGTCGACCATGACAGCAAATTCTGGGATGAGTATATGCCCATCTCTACGGGTATCGCCACGGCTAGAACCAGGCCGATCGCCAGTATGACCGGGTGGCGTAGGCGGGTCAGAGCAGATCGTATCGGGCGCATATGGAGAGGGCCTCCTTGCGATTGGCGGCATGGAGTTTACGGCATGCCCGGTTGACGTAGGTGAACACGCTGCCCTTGCCCACATTCAGGAGCGCGGCTATCTCGTCGGTGGATGATCCGCGCGCGTAGAGTCGCAGCACGTCCCGTTCCCTTGAAGAGAGTGATGGTTTGTCGGATTCCAGCAGCCGGTCTCCGGCAGCATGTGCATCGTTGAGTTTTCGATTGGCGTCCTGCGCGGTGGGGAATCCGCTGCCGAGGATGGGATTGCCTTGGGCCGCATACCGTATGGCCTGCGGAAGTTCCTTGACGATGCCGTCTTTGGCTATCAGGCATTGCGCGCCGGCTTCGATCGCGTCTCGGCGGTACAGGTCAAGGTCGTAGGAGGTGACGCACACCATTCCGATCGCCGGGGTGCGCCGGCGGATTCTCTTGCAGATGTCCGCGCCGGTGATGCCGCCCAATGCCATGTCGATGACCAGCACGTCGGGTTGCGTGACATGGGTCATGCAGCGTTGCAATGCCACGGCTGGCGACGTGGTGCTCCAGATGACATGGAACTGCGGGGAAAGACGACTTGTCATCATGGCTATGGCGTTGAGGGCGAGGGAATCATTGTCCAGTACCCCGATGGAGATGGTCTGTGAACCCGGCATGTCGTTCATGTCATCCAATCGTACGAGTGTTCCACGGTCTTCGCTGTATCGTTGTCATGCGCGCGCATGACAGTCTTTTGGTTTCGGATCGCCGCTTGTGGGCTAATGGTGGGTGACAGTCACGCGATCGATGAAGGAGTATGATGATGAAACCGTGGATGCGATGCAGAGCCGTCGCTCTGATTGCGGCGATGCTGTTGTTGTCCGGTTGCGGAACGTCTCCGACCGGCGATGCCGCGAACAATGGCGGCATGCTGACCTGGCAGCAGGCGAATGAGGAATACAGGGCGACGGTCGAGGATTTTCCCTTCGAGCTGATGAACGGTGACAAGTTTCCCGAACACATGCCCAAGGCGCAGGCTGCATCTTCGCTGTATACCAAGGGCAGCGGGGAAGGACAGGCGTACTTCTACTGGCAGTGCTCGGTGGAACGCAACATACTCGACAACAGCCAGACCAACACCGAACAGGCCGGCAAATCTCTCCTGCAGCTGCGCAAACTGTTGGACGCCGACTGGTTCAAGACCTACTACGAGGACAGGGACGGCACGTTCGAAAACGACGTGATCGGCAAGTCCGAACTCGGCGACTATTCGACCATGCGGGAGTTCTACGACTCGGACTGTACGTGGTACCGGCAAGAGAACGGACTGTCGCAATGAACGCCGTGAACGCATCCAAGCGCGTACTGGCGTGTGTGATGGCCATGATGATATGCGTGTCCATGACGGCGTGCTCGCCGCAGTCATCGTCGGCCGATACAACTTCCACGGCGAGCGGCGCGACATCCACGGTTGAGGTGCGTAAAGGTGGTATTACGCCGTTGGTCTCCTCATCCACCAGCGTGCAACTGGCCTCCCTGTTCGCACTCACGGCTCCGGTGAAAGGCTGGTTCCACGCCACGGCCGATCAGGGGACATACGTGCATGCGGGAGACCAATTGGGAGTCATCGACAACCAATCTGTCACCACCCCGGTCGACGGTGTGATCGAGTCGGTTACGCAGGACAACGACGTGGCCGAGCATTACCCGCTGTTCTCGATACGATACGGCGGCATGAGCGCCGAAGTGGACGCGACCGCGATGCTGACGATCATCGGTTCGGACCAACGGCTTGCCGGCAGGTTCCAGATCACCGATGCGCAGGGGCCGACGGACTGTGCGGCGATCGTGGACGATGGTGCCGTTATGCCGGCTTCATCCGAGCAGGACACGGCTGGATCATCGGCAGGCCCCCAGGGCGCGGAATCGACGCGAACGCTGCAATGTCTGTTCCCAAAGGATGTGCAGGCACGCCCTGGCCAGAACGCCGTCGTGGTGCTGACCGCACCCACCATCGAGGACGCGCTGATCCTGCCCGTCACCGCGGTGGCCGGCAGACTTGGTTCCGGTCAGGTCAGCAAACGTGATGGCGACTCGTTCACTACCGTGAACGTGAAACTGGGCGCTTCAGACGGCACCTCAATCATCATCCTCGACGGTCTCAAGGAAGGCGACACGGTGGCCTCAACGGCCCCGAACCTCGCACCCGGAGCACAATCATGAAGACGCCCCTCATCCAATTGGACCATCTGAACGCCGAAGTGCGACTGCCCGACGGCGACCATCTGACGACGGTAAACGACGTTAGCGCGTCCTTCGAACGCGGCACGTCCACCGCCATCGTAGGGAAATCAGGATCCGGCAAAACCAGCCTCGCATCCATCATCGGACTGCTCAACACCGACTACACGGGAACCCTCTCCTATGACGGACGGGACTGCGGCGCATGGAACGACGCCAACAGGTCACGCTTTCGCTGCCGACATGTCGGCTTCGTGTTCCAGAACTACTCCCTCATACCGCACCTGAACGCATGGGAAAACGTGGGTCTCCCATTGCAATACCGTGGCGGGGTGCCCATGAGAACCGTCAGAAGACGCGCCTGCCGCATGCTGCATGCCGTCGGTCTTGCGGATCGCGCGGACAGCATGCCGTCACGCCTGTCGGGAGGCGAACAGCAGCGAGTGGCCATCGCCCGCGCGCTGGTCGCCGATCCAGACTTGCTGATCTGCGACGAGCCGACCGGCGCGCTCGACACCGAAACCGGCGACATGGTCGCCGCCATGCTGTTCCGACAGGTCCGAGAGCAAGGTGTGACGCTCATCCTCGTCACACACGATCCGCAGCTCGCCGCCCGATGCGAGCACCAGCTGACGATAGACAGGGGACACTTGTCATGATCCGCATCATCGCCAAAGACCTGCGCATCAACCCGCTGCGCACCGGTCTCACCGCCCTGTCGATGTTCATCGGCATCATCGCGCTCATCGCTGGCGTCCTTGTCGGCACACTCGGCCGCGACTATTTGGAATCGATCAACGCGCGGCTCAGCGGCAAGACTCCCACTTACAGTGCCATCGTCGACGCGGCATCATTGGCTGATCCGCAAGCCACCGCCGCCTTGCAGCAACGACTCGCAAGTTTCGGACCGGGCGTAGCGTCGGCGCAATACCATCTCAACGACCTTGCCATATGGGCGCTATCCGGCGACGGCGACGACGCTTCGGGGATACGACACATCACCGTTATCGTTACCGATGCCGCTCGAACGGGAGTCATGCCCGCCCCCATCATTACGGGCACTTGGCTGACTGAAGCGGCCGAACCCGCCACACTGGAAACCGTCGTCAACGAAAACGCCCGACAGTACGTGCATGACGGCACCATCACGCTCGCCCGGACCGGGAACCCGCAACAGGTCCCCGCACGGGTAAACGGCGTCATCGCCGACGGAGCGGACGAACCCGTCATCTACGTCAACGCGGCCACATTGCAACGCTACTGGCCGCAGGCATGGGAACCGGACGGACTGACCGTACTCGTCCACCTCAGCGACGGAACGGACGGACAACAAACCAAAAACGCATTGAACGACCTGCTGTTCGATACCGGCATCGGCAGCGTATCGACATGGAACCGCACCGATAACGCCGACGAGTACGAGCAGGTCATCGGATTCCTTCAATTCGGCGTCATCATCACCGCGGTGCTGCTGCTGTCGGTATCCGCAATCGGCATGATCAACATCGGATTGGCCGGCATCGAGCAACGCTCACGCGAACTGCTCATCCGCCGCGCGCTGGGCGCCACCAGAACCAGCATAGCCATCCAGGTCATCGGCTCATCGGTGCTGCTCAGCCTGATCATCGCCCTTGCCACGGTGCTCTTCTCCGCAGTGTTGGTCTGGGCGATTCCATGGATATTGCCAGTCGACTCACCGCTTGAACCACCGGCATACCCGTACACAGCGGCGATGGTCGCAGTGCTCGCATCCGTCGCTACATCGCTGATCGGATCCCTCGCCCCGGCCATCAAAGCCATACGGCTGCAACCCGCGTTGGCATTGCGATGAATTCGCCGCACAGGCATAGGGGGCTCCTTCTGGGTTGCGCTCTGTAGGAGACGCGGAAGGCTGATTGAATCCTGTCGTGGTTGTGCGACACCTGACTATGGGTCTGTGATCGCTGGCGATGGTGCTCCTGGCTGCGGGAATATACTCGGAATAGAGCCTTCCTCGTGCATGTGAGATATCGGAATGGAGGTGGGCATGCCGGAGTTGAGCAGGTTCTTTGGAATCATCGTTCGCATGATGTGATGAAAGCGAGCATCATAAGCCTCACGTCCATGTGTACTACGGTGATTTCAAGACCTCCACCGGCATCGACGGTGAGCTGCTGGCCGGCTCCCTTCCCGCCAAGCAGTACAAACTGGTGGCCGCATGGCTGGTCCTGCATGAGGATGAACTCTACAAAGCGTGGAACGAGGCCGTGTCCGGTCGACCGTTCGACCGTATCAAGCCGCTTTCGTGAGGGAAGGAGCCTGTCATGTTTGAAGTGAACGGCATCCTGTATGCGAATGAGCCCGTTCGGGAGCTGGCAATCCGCTCGGCCCGCGTCACCGGCGACCGCATCATGCTGGTGACGTTCTCCACCGGCGAGACGCGCCTGTGCGACTTCACCGAGATGTACGACGATGTTCCTGCCTTCGCCCCGTTGCAGGACGAGAGCACGTTCGAGGACTTCCGTATTGATCACGGAGTTTTGACTTGGTGCGATGGTGACATTGACATCTCGCCCACGTACTTGTATGAGCACTCATACGAATACGCCGCCCACGGCGAACTGGTTTCAGCCTGATGCCGAATAGCAACTAATTTCTGTGATGCGATGCTTGCATGTTGCTGCGCGCTCTAGCATAATGAACTTTGCTTTGTCCCGTAAGGGCGAGGCTCCAAGTCGCCGGGGGTATTCCCCCGGCATCTCTTTCTCCCACCGTCTTGACGGGGGATTCGGTTGAGCGAGTTGAGCGTCTTTGTGGATGAGTCCGGTGAGTGGGGCAAACTGTCCGAATACTATCTCATCACGTTGGTGTTCCATGTACAGTCCGAGCCTATAACAGAGCATATCGAAAAGTATGAGCGTCATCTGATCGATTCGGGTCTTCCGGATATTCCATTCCATGCCGGACCGTTGTTCAATGGGCATGACGACTACGAGAACGTTTCTCTCGCGGATCGCAAGCGGCTGTTCTTCGCGTTCTTCACACTCGCCCGCAATCTGCCGTTCCGCTATGTGACATTCGCACACCGCAAAAGCCTGTTCGACGGCAGCAGGACCCGGTTCGAGGCGCAGCTCAAGCGAGACCTGGCGGACTTCTTCCTGTCTCATCTTGACGAGTTCCAGTCGTACGAGACGATCAAGGTCTACTACGACAATGGCCAACAAATCGTCACGAACGCGTTGAAAGGCTCCATCGGCTATGCGCTGTCCAAAGAAGCCGTCGTGTATCGGGACTCACAGCCCAAGGATTACCGTCTTGAGCAAACGGCGGATCTGATGTGTACCATCGAACTGACCGCGTTGAAATTCGACGCGAGCGAGGACACTGCCACCGACCGGAAGATGTTCAAGGACCGACATGACTTCCGTAAGAACTATCTCAAAGTCATGCGGCGCAAGCAATTCCGCATATAAAGAAGACAAACCCGGCGTGGCGAGTTTGCCAGCATCTTCGCCGACATGCGCGGCCGGGTTATGCCGTTGCGGCTTGTGCGTCAGATTGGTTGGGTCACGGGATGGCGTTTTGGTTGAAACTTCCATCTCGTGATTAGTGTGCTGCGCACACGATGGTGTTTTCACTTTGTACGACCATCCCGTGCGTGTGATAAGGGGTGTTCGGCAGGTATTTCGCGGTCACGGGATGGCATTTTGACGTGAATTTCCATCGCGTGATGGAGCGGTTGCGCACGGGATAGCAAACGAGAACGTAATTCCATCGCGTGACCGTGGCCGGGGTATCGTACGAGTATTTGGCGGTCACGGGATGGAATATTCGGGGTGAAATGCCATCGCGTGACTGATCTGCCTCGCACGCGATGGCATTATCGCCGTATATGCCATCCCGTGACCGGGTTCAGGGGAGACGGAGGTCATTCGAGAGCATGGAAGCATCTCGAACCGGCCTCCAGCTCCATGCAAACACCCGAAGAACGATAAACGCGGATCCCATGTTTGCTGAAACGTAAGCCTTGCCCGCTGAACCGTGCCGCCGGCGTGAAGGTCGAAGAAGCCCCAGTCTCACGCCGGCCGCCGCATGTGTGCCTACAGTTCGGCCTGCTCCCACCGGCTGGGCAACGGGATGTGCCGGGTCGAGGTCGTGCAGGCGAGCGCCAACCCGGCCGCGGCGCAGACGACGACCAGGATCATGACCGCGCGGAAACCGAGTCCCGGGGTTTGCAACAGCCAGCCGACCAACGCCGGGGTGAGCGCGCCGGGCACGCCGATCGTGGTTTCGAACACGGTGGAGACACGGCCCTGCATCTCGTCCGGCGTGCGGCCGTAGATGAAGCCGAGTTCGCCCGCGTTCAGCGCGGGGAACAGCAGTGACGTGGCGCTCATGCATGCAACGATCACCGTGTACGAGCTGGTGAGGGTGAGCGGGATCATCGCCGCCGTGAGTACCGCGAAGGTGAGGATGATGAGCCGGCCGGTTGGGATGTGGCCGACCAGCCATCCGGCGGCGAGCGATCCGATGAGCGCTGCGATGCCGGTGAACGTGTTGATCAGTCCGATGAGCGCGGGGTCGGTGCCGCGTTCGGCGAGCATGATCTGCACGCCGATGATGCTGCCGTAGCAGGCCACGTTGACGGTCGCGCCCTGCGCGATGGCCGCGAGGATCGTGCGTCGGGTCAGCGTCCACCGCCAGCCTTCGGCGAACTGTGTGAGGAACGACGGGACGGTATCCTGCGCGTTGTCCGTTGCTGTAGTTGCCGCCGTTGTCGTTTCCATAGTCGCATGGACATCGGTTCGTTTCGGCAGTGCGAGCGCCGTGACGGTGGCGATGGCGTACAGGATGGCGGAGGCGAGGAAAGGGCACCATCCGGCGAGCCGGTACAGCAGTCCGCCGACCGCGCCGCCGGACAGCTCCACGCAGGATTCGCGCGCCTCGCGGATGGCCTGCGCCTTGGCGAAACGATCCATCGGCACGATCGATTTGAGCATCGCGTCGTTGGACGGTCCGAGCAGTCCGTTCATCACCGCGAATGCCGTGACCATCACGGCGAACAGGGGAGCGGACATCATGCCGGCGGCGAGCGGTATCGTCACCGCAACGGACAACGCCGTGCCGATGATGCCGAGCAGGATCATGAGCCGACGACGGTCGTGCCGGTCGGCGATCGCCCCGCCGATGGACATCAGGACCAGCCCGATGGCGGATTCGACGGTGATCAGCAGACCGGCGACGAACGGGGATCCGGATACGGCCAGTCCGACCAGTGGTATGGCGAACGTGCGCAGACTGACCGCGAACACGTCGGCAGTGTCGGCGGCAAACCAGTTGCGGTAGGCTCGAACGCGCCACAATGACCGGGACGATTTCGCCACACCGGCCTGATGCTGATGGCGTTCGCCGGATCTTGCTGTAGGAGACTCGGTAGGGGAGTTGAAGTGGCCTGATTTTTGTTCCGTCTCTGCTATGAGACGGCTTGTGCCATCTGCTTTTGATAATACTCGTTCTCGACCTGTTCCGGTGTCCTGTAGCCCAGGGAGGCGTGCAGTCGCTTCGAGTTG
>NZ_JAFEJT020000046.1 GCF_018555435.2 Bifidobacterium amazonense | reverse complement strand
CGCCCTTCCCGCCCTTCCCGCCGATCGGACCGACGGCTTCGGCCGCATCGCATGCGCGTCCCCCGCTTGCCGAACCGATGCCGACCGCATCGCCGCCATCCGCGATGTGCTCGGCAACAGCCCTGGCGGCCAGCCACGCGTGATGCCAGCCGATGCCGCTCCGCAACGACACCGCCGCACGGCGCAGACCGTTCCCGGCCGCACCGCCCATCGCCTCGCCGACCGCATCCAACGCACCGGGAATGGAGGACCCCTGCCGTACGGCCACGGTCAGCAGCGCCAGCACCAACGGCATCGACACGATGCCATCGTTATCAACCGACCGTCGCGCACGCACGCCGATCCCGGCCGGATCCCGCGACCCGTCATCAAGCAGACAGACGGCGATCATCGTGCAGCACGCCGCCAGCAACGCATATCCCATCCCCACCCCCGTTCTCGGACCCCGCCATTACGACGGCGAATCCAGTCCCCGCAGCAACGTCCGCGTCCAAACCAATCCGGCGGCATAGCAGCACAGACCCAGGCCGAGACACATCAGCCCCTGCGGCGAGCCGAGCAGAAAGGCGATCGGATGGGATCCCATCAGCTCGCCGAGCAGAATGGTGACCGCCGGCAGGCCGGACAGCAGTCGGATCGTGGCCTTGGGCACGGCGAAGACCTGCGCCCGCAGATCCTCCAGCTTGCGCGAGCGGCGGTACGTGTCGCCGACCGCTTCGAGGCAGCTCGCCGCGGGGCAGCCGAGACGGTCGCTGATGCGCGCCGCGACGGCGATCTCCGCGGCGACCCGGTTGATCTGCCGTGACGTTTCCTTGGGCAAGGCCCGCGCGGCAAGCAGTTCGCGCAGACGCGCCTCGGTCAGGCGATTGACGGCGAATCCACGGTCCGACTGTTCTGCGAACGCTTGCACAAGTGAACCGCCTCCACGCAGCGTCGCGCACGCGGCAGCGATGACCGCGGCGATGCCGATGCGGGACGTCGACTTGGTCCGGGACGACTCCACTCCGCGGCGATGGCCGCTCCCGCGCGCGTCGCCACGACGCACCGCCGGCAGTCGCTCCGCCGTCTCCCCGCCGTCATCGGACCATACCGCAATCGACAGCGACGTCAGAACCGCAGTCATCATCATCGACGTCATCACGCCTCCCGCACATCCCAAGCCGGCACCGCCCATATGGACCACCGGCAAAGTCCCATCCGATAATGTCGGGTTCCGGACGACGAGCGACCCACGGAGACGTCGGCGCACGCTGCAACAGCACGCTCCCGCGGCGCACGTTCGTCAACACGCGTTCGTCAGCGCACCCAGCGATCGGCGAAGTCGTCCCACAGCGGGCCGGACATCGGCGTGCCGGAACCGTCCCAGACCGCAACGACCCGACCGCCCAACCGACCATCGGCATCGACGCCCAAGTAGCCGATCTGGCTGATGAACCGTCGTCCGGACGCATCACGTTTCACGTGGAACACTGCGTCGAACGCGTCCTGCGCCAGCATCGCCGTCGCCTCCACACTCAAGCCGGCAAGCAGACCGAGCGACGCCAGACGGTTCGGCACCCGTTCCACGCTGTCCGCATGCAGGGTGGTCATACCGCCGTGATGGCCGGAATTGAACGCGCGCAGCAGATCGGCGATCTCCTCGCCGCGGCATTCGCCGAGGATCACGCGATCCGGCCTCATGCGCAACGTGGCCTTGACCAGTTCCGGCAAACCGACCGCGCCCTCGCCTTCCACGTTGGATTCGCGCGTGACCAGCGACACCCGATTGCCGCCTCCGAGCTCCCCCAGCTCGCGCACTTCCTCCACCGTGACGATGCGTTCGTTTGCGGAACACCGCCCAAGCAGCGCCTTGAGCAGCGTGGTCTTGCCGGCGCCCGTGCCGCCGGTGATCAGCAACGTCGCCCGCCGATCCACCAACGAGCATAGGATCGGAACCCACAATCCCGGAAACAGGCCCTGCGCGCACAACGCTTCCAATCGCGGCGGCGAACGCGCGGGAAACCGGATGGAGATGGCCGCCCCTTGCGGCACCAGCGGCGCGATCACCGCATGGATACGTATGCCGCCGGGCGACGACGCATCCGCGATCGGACACGCGTCGTCGAGTCGCCGCCCGAGTTGCGCGGCAAGCTGCACCGCATAATCGCGTACCGTCGCGGGCGACGAGAACGGAATCGGCGGCGTCCACCGTCTCATGCCTCCCCCGCGATCGACCCATACCAGCCCGTCGCAGGTCACGGCCACATCCGTGACCGCGGGATCTCGTGCCAACGTTTCCAAAGGACCGAACACGATATTGTCGAGCATATCGTCGAACGCGGAGGCGTTCGCACGTTCCCCGCGAAGCGACGTGCCGTCGAATATCGGCCCGCCGTACGGCTCCGATCCCCCTGGCATCACGTCCCGTCCACGCTGTCCGCGCCGCACCACCACAGCGCCGCCGCCATGCCCACAGTCATCCGCAGACCGGCGCACGGCCTGCCGCGAGGCATGACGCGCATCATCACATGCCGCAATCGCACCGCCGCTCATCCCCATCTCCATCATCCCCATCACGTGAATCTCGCCCGGTTGCCCAACAGTCTTTCCACCCAGTCGGAGGCCCGGTCGACCGTGCGTCTTGTGCCGCGATTGACCGCGCGAATGCCCATGCCGGAAAGGATGTCGGAGCAAAGCCGACGGTCCGCCTTGACCGGCCCCGCGATGTCGACGCCCAGATAATCCGAGGCCTCCCGTACGTCGACCATGCCGGTGCCTTTGGCCGTGCCACGCGGCGCGATGCCGACCACGAACGGTTCCGGCTGCCCGTCGCCGCCTTCGCCGACCCGTTCGAGCAGTCTGCCGACATGACCGCGTGCACGGGCCAAGCCGAGCACGCTGAGTTCGACGACGACCAGCTGCGCGGCATCGCCCAGCTCGGATACGCCGCGCAACGCCTCGCCCCGCCCGGCATCGACGATGACTACGTGGTTCGCCTCCGACAACGCTCGCACCGCGGCCTGGGCCTGCCACCAATTGGGCGTGGGCCCGTTCCACGGGTCGAACGACAGCACACGCACGCCGTCCCATTCGGGCAGCTCCCGGTTCAGCGCCTCACCTTCGAGACGACCAAGCGGGGCGTCAAGCGTTTCGAACCGCTCCCCCTCCTCGTTTTCGATGCCGATGAGCATGTCGAGTCCGCCGCCCGTAAAGTCCGCGTCGACCAGCGCACATGGCAGTCCGCGTTCGGAGAGACGGTGGGCAAGCATCGCCGCGAACGTACTCAGTCCGGCGCCTCCGCTGGCCGACGTGCACGCGACGACGTTACGGCAGGTCGTGTCGACGGTCATGCCTGCCGACAATCCCGACGTACGGAACGGCGGACCAGCGCGATCGTATGTGGCCTGCGGCCTGACGGCCGTCTCGTATCCCGCGTATCCGGCGGTCCATGCGAGATCGGCCGGAGCGGCCGTCGCATATGCATCGCCGGCGGCCGGCGACGGCGCACCCGTCGCGCCGGGCGACGATCGCGGCGGCGAATAATACCGCCGCGGATGATCAGTGATGACATTCATGCGCCGATTGAATCGCACGGCGCCGGCGCTTGTCCAGCCGAACGGACCCCTGTGGTCGAATGGTCCGAGTTATCCACATCACGGCGTGTCTATCCACATTGTTGCGCACATCGTGAGCGTGGCCGGATACGGCCGAGCACACCGGCGCATGCGTCGCCCGCGCACGCTTACGCGCATACCGTCGCGAAGGCGTGACGTACGCCCCCACGCAAGCCGGAGACACAGCAAACCTAAAAACACCACGAAAGTTCCTATAACCCGCATTGCCGTGCCACATGGCGGCACAAACGGCATCGACCGGGCAGAGCCGGCAGGACCGGCCACCGGACAAACGAAAAGGCCCGCCGGATGGGGCGGGCCTTTTCACCAAAAGCAGCTTAGGGCAGAATCTCTGCACAACTTCATCGTCGTAACGGTAAGTCTTTCCAATGCCCGTTCAACGTAACAGTCCTTTGTGACCATACACTCTTTGTGGGCTCTGCTCTGTTCTGTTTTGGTACTTCCATAAGATAGTCACGCGCCTCCCCGATCGCAAGCCGCACCAAGCGCATGTGCGCATTTTTGCGCAAGTGTTCGTTAGCCCCGCCCAAGCGCAACCAAAACGCAACATCATGCGCGAATCGAACCGGTTCGCTGTCACATTGCGTGCGATTCGCGCACGCGCGCGGTGTGTCGCAACCTCCTGCTGTGCCCCTCCGCGATCCGGAGCGATCCGACGCGATCCGACGCGCGATCCCCTCCGTGCCGACAGCAACCGTCAACGTGGACAAACGGGCGACCCCACCCCGCACCACCCCGCCAAAAGCGACCCCGACGGGTGCCCCAGGGGTCGCCCACCCGACACGCAACACCCAAAACGTGAACTTGCATTGAATTCTCAAGATGTACGGGCACGCCGCCGCCTCAAGCGCTTAAAGTAGTTGGGTATGGCACAGATATTTGACGCACCCTCGAAGGCGATTCTCCGCAGCCAGATCGCGGAACACATCGCCGAAACGGACAAGAACGACCGCCGCGAGACGCGCCCCGACGAGCAGCCGCTGCCGCCGGACCGCTTCTTCGACCGCGAGCTGAGCTGGCTCAAGTTCAACAAGCGCGTCCTCGAGCTTGCCGAGGACGAAGACCAGCCGATCCTCGAACGCGCCAACTTCGGCGCGATCTTCGCCTCCAACCTCGACGAGTTCTTCATGGTCCGCGTCGCCGGCCTCAAGCGCCGCATCGACACGGGCATCGCCGTGACCGCCGCGAGCGGCCTCAGCCCGCGCCAGCAGCTGCGCGCGATCAGCGACCAGGCGCACCGTCTGCAGGACGAGCACGCGCACTACATCGTCGACCACATCCTGCCGGCCCTCGCCAACGAGCGCATCGTGCTGCTGAGCTGGGACAAGCTCACCGCCGCCGAGCAGGAGCGCCTCTCCCGCTACTACCGCCAGCAGGTCTTCCCGGTCCTCACGCCGCTCGCGGTCGACCCGGCCCACCCGTTCCCGTACATCTCCGGCAACTCGATCAACCTCGCGGTGCTGGTCGAGAACCCGAACTCCGGCAAGTCGCACTTCGCGCGCGTGAAGATCCCGGGCAACCTGCACCGTCTGGTCCCCGTCGACGACATGACCGACGACGAGACCGGCGACGTGCGCTACGGCTTCATCACGATGGAGAACCTCATCATCGCGCACCTCGAATCGCTGTTCCCGGGCATGATCATCAAGGAGGCGCGCTCGTTCCGCGTCACCCGTAACGAGGACATCGACGTCGAAGAGGACGACGCCGAGAACCTGCTCAACGCGATGGAGAAGGAGCTGCTGCGCCGTCGCTTCGGACCGCCGATCCGTCTCGAGATCTCCGACGCGACCAGCCCGTTCCTCTCCCAGCTGCTCGCCGACCAGCTCGGCGTGAGCGCCGACGAGGTGTACCGCCTGCCCGCGCCGCTCGACATGACGCTGCTGTTCGAGCTGCAGGGCCTGGACCGTCCGGATCTCAAGTACTCGCCGTTCATCCCGACCACGAACCGTCAGATCGCCGAGGTCGAGTCGAGCCGTGCGCAGGACATCTTCGCCGCCATCCGCGAGCGCGACATCCTGCTGCATCACCCCTACGACTCGTTTTCCACGTCCGTTCAGGCGTTTCTGGCGCAGGCTGCGGCGGATCCTAAGGTTCTAGCCATCAAGCAGACGCTGTACCGCACCAGCTCGAACTCGCCGATCATCGACGCGCTCGTCGACGCGGCGCACGCCGGCAAGCAGGTCCTCGCGCTGGTCGAGATCAAGGCCCGCTTCGACGAGGACGCGAACATCATGTGGGCGCGCAAGCTCGAACGTGCGGGCGTGCACGTGGTCTACGGCATCGTCGGCCTGAAGACGCACTGCAAGCTCAGCCTCGTCGTGCGTCAGGAGCAGGACGGCCTGCGCCGCTACTGCCACGTCGGCACCGGCAACTACAACCCGAAGACCGCGCGTCTGTACACCGATCTGGGCCTGCTGACCTGCGATCCGGTCGTCGGCCAGGATCTGACGCGACTGTTCAACCAGCTGTCCGGCTACGCGCCGAAGTCCAGCTTCCACCGTCTGCTCGTCGCCCCGCGCACGATCCGCTCCGGCCTGATCCAGCGCATCCGCCGCGAGGAGGACGCCGCCCGCGCCGGCAAGGAGGCGTGGATCAAGATCAAGGTCAACTCGATCGTCGACGAGAAGACCATCGACGCGCTCTACCGCGCCAGCCAGGCCGGCGTGAAGATCGACATCGTCGAACGCGGCATCTGCGCGCTCAAGCCGGGCGTTCCGGGCCTGAGCGACAACATCCGCGTGCGTTCGATCCTCGGCCGCTTCCTCGAGCACAGCCGTATCTACGCGTTCTGCAACTCGGACGGCCCGCAGATCGGCGAAGGCCCGATCTCCGGCCCGGAGGTGTGGATCGGTTCGGCCGATCTGATGCACCGCAACCTCGACCGCCGTGTCGAGGCGCTCGTGCGCATCACCGCCCCGGAGCAGATCGACGAGCTCATCAAGTACGTCGACCTGCAGATGTCCGACGACATCGCCTCGTGGCACATGCAGCCGGACGGCACGTACCTGCACGTCTCGCACGCCGAGGACGGCAGCCTGCTGGCCGACAGCCAGGAGCTGCTCATCAAGAAGCACACGCGTCGCCCGCGCACGAACAACTGACGCGGCGAATGCCCGTCGTCGGTGCCGTCCACCTTGTCCGAGGGCACCGACGACGGCAAGCGTTGGCAACGACGGATGCGCCCACGCACCGCTGTGATAGGATTGTTCGCGCTAACAATTCAATGATTCGAATAGATGGCCGATCCCGCAAAGGGGTCGGCCATCGTCGTTTCGGAGCACGCTACGTAGCCGAGCAGCACGCCACGAACCGCGCAACCACAGGCAAACCGGCTGACCTACAATGGGAGGATGGGCAAAATGAGACGCATCGTCGAGGCCGCAGGAGGCATTCTCTACCGCATCGTCCCCGACGCCGAACAGGCCGTCGAGCATCGCGACCATCGCACGGACGGCGACATCAACGACGTAACCGCTCCCGACGCGGCCGAGCTCGCGCTGACCGGCCGCGGCACGCGCAACGATCGCAACGGCGATCACGATCCGGCAGACGCCGCGGCGGAGGCGGCCAGCGTCGCCGAAGACATCGTCGACCGGGTCGAAGTGTGCATCGTGCACCGTCCGAAATACGACGACTGGAGCTGGCCGAAAGGCAAGCTGGAACTCAACGAATCGCACCGCCACGCCGCCGTGCGCGAAATCGGCGAGGAGACCGGCATCTCAGTCTCGCTCGGGCCGTACCTGGGCGAGATCGAGTACCCGCTCGCGGAGGAAGGCAGCAAAACGCGCCATTCCAAGGACCGCACGGTCGACATGAAGCACATCGAATACTGGATGGCCACGCCGATCGCCGCCACCGACGCGGAACAGCTCATCGACGCGCTCGGGCCGATCCACCGCGCCGACATCGGCGAAATCGACGACATCGTGTGGGTGAGCGTGACCGAAGCACGCAAGATCCTCACCCATTCGACCGACAAGGACGTGCTCGCGCTGTTCGTCGACCGGCTGCAGGAAGGC
Source organism: Bifidobacterium amazonense (assembly GCF_018555435.2). GTDB lineage: Bacteria > Actinomycetota > Actinomycetes > Actinomycetales > Bifidobacteriaceae > Bifidobacterium > Bifidobacterium amazonense. The sequence goes on along the minus strand of NZ_JAFEJT020000046.1, from coordinate 18,165 downwards.
GCGGCCGACGCGCAGAACGTGATCATCGTGCGCCACGCGAAGGCCGAATCGCGCAAGACATGGGACGGCACCGACGAAAACCGACCGATCACGCCGCGTGGCGCCGCCGCGGCCTACGCGCTCAACCGCGAGCTCGCCTGCTACAACCCGACCCGGCTCTCGACCTCGCCGTGGATGCGCTGCCAGGAGACGCTGCACGTCTTCTCATGGCAGACGGACCGGCCCATGACCCACCTCGACGCGCTCACCGAAGACGCGTTCGCCGAGAACCCGAACCGCGCGTGGGACTGCTTCCGCGGCGAAATCGACCATGCGCTGCGGCACCGCGAAACCGTGGCCGTGTGCATGCACCGGCCGGTGATCGGCGGCATCTTCGATCACCTGCGCGAGCTGTGCGCCGCGAAGTCGCTCACGAAGCGGCTCATCGCGAAAACGCCGTACATGCCGACCGGCACTGCGGTAGCCTTGTTTGTCGTCTCCTCGCCCGAGGGACCGCGCATCATCGACATTCAGAAGGTTTCGCCACTTGTCTACTAACGCTGTGCATTACGGTTCCGGTTCCATCGTCTCCAGCCGCTCCAACGGGTTCACGCCCACCGGCTCGCCGCGCCCGTCGCGCCCCGGGCAGATCGACCCCGGTCTGGTCGAGGGCATCGCCGGCGGCGCCGATCCGAGCGAGGTCAGCGAGATGAGCCACGCCTCGGCGGCGGCGCTGCTCGACCGGGTGCATCACACGGCCGATCCGGAGGTCGTGGCGCGCGTGCTCACGCTCGTCGACCGGGAGGGCGTGGACGTGATCGCGGAGCTGTGGAGCCGGTCCGAACCGGATTCGCTGCCGGGGATCCTGTGGCGGCTGTACCTGCTGCGCTCATGGATGCGCGGCCATGACGCCGCGATCGCGCGGCTGTGGCGAGTCGGCGAGCCGGTGGCGACGGCCGCGTCGGCGATCGCCGGCGTGGATGCGGCACCGACCGAGGAGGATATTGCGCGTACCGCCGATTCGATTCTGGCGGGTGCGTTCGTGGGCGATTTCGCGGTGGCGCTGGAGCGGGCCGCGGCGTTCACGGACGTGGTGGCGCTGGGACTGCGCGTGGAGGCGAAACGACTGTCGTCGGCTTCGATGGCGGCTGCGGGAGCAGGTACGGCCGGCGCACAACGGCAGCCGGACAAGGCCGCGCGCCTGCTGCACACGGCAGGCAACCTGATGGTCACCGCACGCGACTTCCGGCATGGCGCCTCGCTGTGGCGGCGCGGCAAGTTGGAGTAGCCGGGAGCCTTTCGACATTCGCCCGATTAACGCATTATGGGTAGTTTGACGATCGAGAGGCTGAATTGGCATCTTGCAGAGGTCTGTTTGACGATCGAGAGGCTACCACTTCCAGAGCAATACCCGCTCTCACCTAATTGACACGATTATCAGGAGGTCTCGAGAGGACTCTCACTCAACCGATAGCCTCTCAATCGTCAAACTGATATCCGCACAAGGGGAAAATAGCCTCTCGATCGTCAAACTGTCCGAGCCGACACACCAACGCGGTCGCACGCGCGGACCACCCGCTATACTGAATACTCGCGTCGGGCCGTGCATAGCCCCGGGCTCCATTTTTTGCCGCTGCGAGCGGCCTTTGCGCCGACAGGCGCTTTCACGGTTCGACGCCTCAACTTTCTTGCATTGCTTTAATCGCGAGCCGCATCGATCGGGCGAACCGTAATAATGCGGGGATCGAGCCGCTCCACGATGTCGTGGTGATGGGTGGAGAACAGGACGGTTTTACCGGCGGCGACGAACGAGCGCAGCACGTCGACCACGATGTCGGTGTTGCGCTCGTCGAGTCCGTCGGTCGGCTCGTCGAGCACGAGCAGATCAGGGTTCATCGACAGGCAGCAGGCAATGGCGACGCGCTTCTTTTCGCCGCCGGACAGCCGGTACGGCGCACGATCACGCAAGGCCCCCAGACCGAACAGCGCCACCATATCGTCCACCCGCCGGGCGATTTCAGCATCCGGCAAGCCCATCTGCACCGGCCCAAATGCGATCTCCTCCTCGACGGATGGACAGAACAACTGCGTATCCGAATTCTGGAATACGAATCCCACATGTTGATGCAGCGACTTGGCGAACGGACTGTCCCTGCGTTCGACCAGCTCGCGCGCGACCTCGGTGTCACCGAGACGATACGTTCCGGAATCCGGGAATTCCAACGCGTTGATGATGCGCATGATCGTGGTTTTGCCGCTGCCGTTCGGCCCGAGCAGCGCCACGCATTCGCCGCGCGCGATCGTCATCGAAAAGCCGCGCAGCACCGGATGGGACGACTCCCCCGCACCCCCGCGATACGAGAAATCCACATCCGTCAGTTCGACCAGCGGATCGCCGAGAAATCGGCCGCCCTCATCGGCATCGTTCGCATGCATGAGACGCATCACCGCTCCTTTCCCCGTACTGCTCCGCCAATGCCCCGCCGCCCAAGCAACGCTCGGTTGCGCGGGCGGCCGTGGCCGCGGATGCCCCGCGGAGCCACCGCTCCCCGTCAACATCATCATCCCAGATAGACGGCCATCGCGATCATCGCCGTCACGCCCAGCGCATACGCCGCATTCGGCCAGGTCAGCCAACGTTCGCGACGTACATGGTATCGCCCGTCGAATCCGCGGCAGACCATCGCCTCGGCCATATGCCGCGCCTGCGTGTTCGCGCGCAGGAACAGCACGCCCATCAGCCGTCCCGCGGACTTGAGTTTACGCGTGTCACGACCGACGCTGCGCAACCGCAGCGCGTCGAGCAACTGCATCATCGACCGTCCGAGAATGTCGATGAACTGAATCGTCACGTCGCACACATACACCAGCGAATCCGGCACGCCGAGGCCGCGCAGCCCGCCGATCAAACGGTTCCATGGCACGGTTCGCGCGAGCGCGATCACCAGCGACACGGCCACGAACGCACGCACGACGAGTCGCACGGGCGCGCTGGTCTGGCCGACGAACACGGATGGCAACGCGACGATCAGGCTGATCGCGCACACGGCAAGCGTCGGCTTGAGTATCGCCGCGATCAGGCGCGCGGGACGGACGGCCAGCGCGACCAGCGCAACGGCGAGCATGACGTACGAGAACAGCATGTTGCGCGTGAGATTGACGCATACGATTACGGCAAGCACGCCGACGATGCGCAGAGATGGCGAGACTGCGGCCAGCGCACGATCGAGCGGGCTGTGGCTGACGGGCAGCGCGTCGCCGATCTGCGCGAGGACGTCGCCGAGATGTTCGAGATTGTGTTCGATGAACGACGATCGGTCCGCAAGCGGCCGGTAATGCTCGGTTTCGCACAGCCATGCCGGCAGCGTGGTCCCGGCCGGCCGCTGAGCGCCGGCGTGCCGAAGATCCGACTGCTGAGAGCCGGATCTCCGGATGCTGGATTCGTTCGTCATGACTGTGATCGTCCGTGCTGTGATGTCCGTGACTGGATGGACCGATGGCGACTGCCGAAAACGACTGGCCGCGGCGGGTTATGACCGCTTACGACCGTCTCCCAGAACGGCGAGCGCGAGCAGACGGAACATGATGGTCAGCACCGCGATGCCGATCACCGCGGACAGGATATAGCCGACGACGTCGGGCAGTCCGGCGAGCGAGTAATCCGGCAGCAGCGCATTCCAGGTAAAGCCATGTGCGATGTACTGCGGCACATAATCCAGTCCGGTGGCGCTCATGAAGTCCTCAGCGCCCCACTCGCCCCACGCGTCGCCGGTGGCCAGCAGACCGATCGGAGACAACAGCGCGACGACGCCCAGCGCGATCCACGCGGAACGCCGCAGTCCGCCGGAAGCGGCGGCAGGAACCGGACGAGCGGCCCCGGCGGCATCGGCACCGGCAACAGCACCGGCAGCAGCAGCGCCGCGCCCCGTCGCGCCCGCAACCGCTCCGTCATTGCCGCCATCGTCGATCCGCGCATACGGCTCGATGATCTCCGGCGCGCTTCTGCGCACGAACTCGACCACGGCCACGGTCACCAGGCCTTCGACCACGCTCGCGACCGCCAGATGCGGGATCAGCATGGCCGGAACCGTCACCGCGAACGAAAACGGGAAGTACAGCGCCTGCCCGGACGCGTCGCGGAACAGCAGCGGCTGCACGCCCAGTTCGAGCGCCACACACAGCGCGGCCAGCGTGATGCCGACATAGCCTGCGACGAATTCGGCCACGCGCTCCTTCCACCCGGCGCGCAGCACGCGGCGCAGCAGCGCGTACAGTCCGTACGCCACGAACGGCAGCACTACGCCCATGTTGAAGCAGTTCGCGCCGAGCGTGATCAGGCCGCCGTCGCCGAACAGCAGCGCCTGCAGCAGCAGCGCGACGGACACGGCGACGGTCGCGTACTGCGGGCCGAGCAGCAGCGCGATCAGCGCGCCGCCGACGCCGTGCGCGGTGGTGCCGCCGGGCGTGGGCACGTTGAACATCATGATGAGGAACGAGAACGCGGCGCCCGCGCCCAGATACGCCATTTTTTCGGGCGTGGCCTCGCGCATCACGGCGCGCATGCACAGGAACCAGACGGGGATCATGATGACCCAGAACACCGCTCCGGTGGATGGCGAAATGAAGTTGTCCGGAATGTGCATGGCGAGCGTCACGGTTTCGGGGGCTGGTGTCATGCTCGTCTCCCTTCTCATTGGTGGCGATCGTTTCCGTTTGGCGGCGATCGGTTGCCGTCCGCGTGTGCGAACGGGAACGTAATATCACACTTGTGATTCGGTTTGCGTACGATGGTCGGCAAATGGTTGCGATCGTTGCGAAACGCCGACGCGCGACGCACGCGTTTCGCATCGTGGTCATGTATTTTCCGGCATATTTTCCGACGTATTGTCGATATATCGTCGCGTGTCTCCGCGCATGTCCCGCGCGTATTCCGCGCTTATCCCGCCGGTTTGCGGCCGTTCGCGACGGTCCGTGCGACGACCTGCCCGCCAATCCGCACGGCCGCCGCATGACGATCCGCGGCCGGTGTCGCGAACGTTCGTTACAAACGGCCGCAACGGCGCTCGTACACTGTCCCTCAGTTCGGCCGGTGCGCGACGGATCGGCCGATGACCACGGCAAACGAAGGAGCGCGGATGATCGCCAAGGAAATCACCGGCAACATCATCGAGCAGCAGTACGACGACGGCAAGCTGAACGTGCCGATCGCATTCGACTGGTTCGAGACGGACAAGAAACGCATGCGCAAGGTCGCCGAGGACGGCACCGAGTTCGGCATCATGGTCGGCCGCACGATCAAGGACGGCGACGTGCTCGCCGAGACGGACGACAAGCGGTATTTCGCGCGCATCCGCACCGCGCAGCTCATCGAGATCCCGGTCTCGTCGATGAAGGAGATGGGCCGTCTGTGCTTCGAGCTGGGCAACCGCCACCTGAGCCTGAAGGTCGAGAACGACCGCGTGCTCGTGCCGTACGACCATCCGACGATGGAGTACACGAAGAAGATCGGCTACGAGCCGCACATCATCGAGGGCGGGTTCGACGGGTTCCTGATCGTCAAGGCGCACGCCGGCTCGGGCACGATCATCCCCGGCACGAACAAGACCACGGGCGACGTGGCCGAGGAGGAGCAGGAGGCCGAGGCGGACGCCGCATGGGCCGCCAAGGAGGCGACGGCAGGCGCGGAAGGACATCACGCGGATGACGGTGCCGAACACGCACACGACGCACACGGCGAACACGCACACGGCCATCATCACGACCACGTGCACGCCGAGCCCGGCGTCGACGACGATCATCCGTACCAGCTCAAGCCGGGCGAATACGAGATGAACGGCGTCCTGCACCGCCCGGACGGCTCGCACAGCCACGACGGCGGCCGCACCTGGCACACGCACTGATTGACGGCCCCAGCGAATCCCATGAACGTCAACGAAACCGAATCGCGCCGCCTCGCCATGCTGCAGGTGTGCGACAGCGTGTTCCCGGTGGGAGCGTTCGCACTGTCGAACGGCATGGAGACCTTCGTTCAGCGCGATTTCCTGCGTCGCGGCCCCGACTTCGAGCAGTACATGAAGAACTATCTCGAGGTCGCGCCGTACAAGGAGATCGGCCAGATGGCGATCGCCGGCCGATACGCGACCGACGCACGCCTGTCCGAACGCGGACTGACGGCCAAACTGATCGAGTTGGACGAACTGTCGAGCGCGCTGCAGTCGGCGCGCGAGATCCGAGAGGGCAGCGAGCGCATGTGCACGCGACTGATCAAGCTCGCCGATCAGATGGACGCCGGCTGCGGTCAACGTTCGCCGTCGCTCGACCTGTACGCCGGGCTGATCCGCGACGGTCGCTGCCGCGGCCTGCATTCGATCGCGATGGGACTGTACGCGGCCGACCACGCGCCCGACGTGCGCGACGCGGCGATCATGTACGGCTATTCGTTGCTCAGCGCGCTGACGATGTGCGCGGCGAAGGCGATCCCGCTCAGCCAGTACGCCGGCCAGATCGCCCTGCACGACTCGTTCCCGCGGCTCGTGCGCGCCGTCGACATCGCGATGACGCTCAAACCCGACGATCTCGGCATCTCCGGCGCCTACCTCGACATCGCCGCCATGCAGCACGAAACCCTCTACTCAAGGCTCTACATGAGCTGAAGCAGCAACCGGCGGAAAGGCAAAGCAAAAAACGTAACGCACGCAACCCAGCGAGGCGACGGTCGGCAAAGAACTCAGCAAGAGCGCCAAACACGGCACCGTCGTGACACAGGCAGACCAACCGAGGCGAAGGCCGACGCGTGCGATGTACGACCATAAGCAGCGCAGGCGTGTGCTAAGCTCCGCGAGCACACGCCGGAGCGAAGCCGAGCGGCTTTGAGCGTGTCGTACATCGCACGCGTCGGCCGCAGCCGGACACCGCACTCACGCAATCATCCGCACCAATCCAATCATCATCAATCATCAACCAATACGACAACCAACCAAAAGGAGAACCCATGTCATACGTACGCATCGGCGTCGCCGGCCCCGTCGGCTCGGGCAAGACCGCGCTCATCGAACGCCTCACCCGCAAGATGGCCGACGAATACAGCATCTGCGTCGTCACCAACGACATCTACACCAAGGAGGACGCCGAGTTCCTCATCGAGCACTCCCGCCTGTCGCCGGACCGCATCGTCGGCGTGGAGACCGGCGGCTGCCCGCACACCGCCATCCGCGAGGACTGCTCGATGAACCTCGAGGCGTGCGAGGAGATGGCCCGCACGCATCCGGACGTGCAGATCATGTTCGTCGAGTCGGGCGGCGACAACCTGTCCGCCACGTTCAGCCCCGATCTGGCCGACGCGACGATCTACGTGATCGCCACCGACGAGGGCGATAAGATCCCGCGCAAGGGCGGCCCGGGCGTCACACGCTCCGATCTGCTGGTGATCAACAAGGCCGATCTGGCACCGCTCGTGCACGCCGATCTCGACGTGATGGCCCGCGACAGCAGGAAGATGCGCGGCGACCGCCCGTTCATCTTTACTGATCTGATGGGCGGCGCGGGCGTGGACGACGTGATCGCGTGGATCAAGAAGTCCGTGCTGTTCGAGGACATGTGATCCGCGGTTCCCGCAGCCGTTCCCGCTGTCTTCCGTAGTAGCCTTCCGCAGTCGTCTTCCGCAGGAGTTGAGTCATGTCCAGCAGCACGTTCCGCCTGTCCACCGCGTTCCGTCACGGCCGCACGAAAATCGACGACGTCTATTTCGAGGCGCCGTTCAAGCTGATGACGCCGTTCACGAACGGCCGGCATTCCGATTTCATCGTGATGCTCGCCTCGCCGGGTTTTTTGAAAGGCGACGAAGCGCATATCGAGCTCTTGTTCGGTCCGGGCACGGATTCGACGATCCGCACGCAGAGTTACGAGAAGGTGCTGGACACGGCCGACGGTTCGGCGTCGCGCACGATCGATCTGACCGTGCAGGGCGACGCGAAGGCCGTGTTTCTGCCGTTTCCGGTGATCCCGTTCCGCAACAGCTCGTTCGAGAACCATACGACTGCGCATATTGCGGCCGAATCGACGTTCGTGTATGCGGATGTGGTCACGTGCGGCCGTGTGGGCATGGACGAACGTTGGGCGATGCGGCGGTTCGCGAACCGGCTGCGTGTGGTCGTCGACGAGCCGGCTGCGGTTGCCGCCGCGGTTGCGGCTGAGACGGCCGCGGCGGCGTCGGGAGCCCGCCATCGCGGGCGGCCGTCGAAGGCCGAGCTCGAGGCCGCGCAGCCGCATGGACGGCTGGCGTTCGCCGACCGGATGCTATTGGAGCCGGCCGTGTTCGACTATGCGGAGATGGGCATGTGGCGGTCGTTCACGCATTGCGGCGTGCTGTACGCACATCTGCCGGAGCGGGATCCGATGGAGGACGGCGGCGTCGGCGGCGGAACCGCCGATGCCAGCAGGGCCACCGCCGCTGCGAATGGCACGGACGCCGCAACCACCGCCGACATGTCCTCCGCGGCGATCCGCACGCGCGTCGAGCAGACGCGCATCACCGCGGAGGACGCGCTGATCGATCGCATCCGCTCGTACGCCGATTCGATCGGGTTCGCCGGCGAGCTGGGCGTGAGCCGCGCGATCGACGGTGTGTGCCTGCGCGTGCTCACCAACCGCGGCGACGACGCCTTCGACCTCATCAAGGCAGTGGCCGACATCGTCACGGAAGGCTGACCGAGCAGCACAGACCGCGCCGTCTCACCAGTTTGATGACCAGTTTGACGATCGAGAGGCTGATTCCGGCATCTGTCGAGGTCAGTTTGACGATCGAGAGGCGACTCAGCTCCGGTACACGGCGATAAACGAAGGCGAGCGCACCATATTCCGGCACGTTCACGCTTCGTCCCCAAGACATTCAGCCTCTCAATCGTCAAACTGACCCAGGCGAAGGCTGGAATTAGCCTCTCGATCGTCGAACTGCGTTCCGAGAGGACGCAGACGGGCCTCCCGGAACGCCCTCGAAGCGCTCTCGAAGCGCTCAGAACAGGAAGTAGCGCTGGGTGAGCGGCAGTTCGTACGCCGGGTCGGAGTGGACCAGCTCGCCGTCGACCGTCACCTGGAAGGTCTCCGGATTGACCTGGATGTCGGCGAGCACGTCGTTGAACTTGAGGTCCTTCTTGCCGACGGTCCGGCAACCGCGCACCGGCAACACCTGGCGTGCCAACCCGAGCCGGCCCTTGATGTCGTCGTCGTAGGCGAGCTGCGAGACGAACGTGGCGCAGGAGGAGCCAAGCGCCCGGCCGAGCGAGCCGAACATGTCACGGTAGTACACGGGTTCGGGCGTGGGGATGGACGCGTTCGCGTCGCCCATGCGGGCGTAAGCGATCGAGCCGCCCTTGATCACCATTTCCGGCTTCGCACCGAACATAGCCGGCTGCCAGAGCACCAGATCGGCCATCTTGCCGACCTCCACGGAACCCACGTAGTCGGCGATGCCGTGCGTGATGGCCGGGTTGATCGTGAACTTGGACACGTAGCGCTTGACGCGGAAGTTGTCGTTGCGGTTGTTGTCGTGCTCATCCTCCGGCAGCGGGCCGCGCTGGCGCTTCATCTTGTCGGCGGTCTGGATGGTGCGCGTGATGACCTCGCCCACGCGGCCCATCGCCTGCGAGTCGGAGCTCATCATCGAGATGATGCCCATGTCGTGCAGCACGTCCTCCGCGCCGATCGTCTCGGGGCGGATGCGCGAGTCGGCGAACGAGATGTCCTCGGGCACGTTGCGGTCGAGGTGGTGGCAGACCATCATCATGTCGAGATGCTCGTCGATGGTGTTGCGCGTGTACGGCATGGTCGGGTTCGTGGAGCTGGGCAGCACGTTCGGGAAGCCGGCCGCGCGGATGATGTCGGGGGCGTGGCCGCCGCCGGCGCCTTCGGTGTGGTACGTGTGGATCGTGCGGCCCCTGAACGCGGCGATCGTGTCCTCCACGCAGCCGCCCTCGTTGAGCGTGTCGGTGTGGATGGCGACCTGCGTGTCGGTTTCGTCGGCCACGCCGAGGCACGTGTCGATCACGGCCGGGGTGGAGCCCCAGTCCTCGTGGATCTTGAGTCCGGCCGCGCCCGCGCGGATCTGCTCGCGCAGCGGTTCGGGGCTGGAGTCGTTGCCTTTGCCGAGGTAGGCGATGTTGACCGGCAGCGCTTCGGCGGCTTCGATCATGCGTTCCAGGTGGAAGCGTCCCGGATTGCAGGTGGTCGCGTTCGTGCCGTCGGCCGGGCCGGTGCCGCCGCCAACCATCGTGGTCACGCCGCCGGCGAGCGCGGTGCGGATCTGCTGGGGCGAGATGAAGTGGATGTGCGTGTCGAGTCCGCCGGCGGTGACGATGAGTCCTTCGCCGGCGATCGCCTCGGTGCCGGAGCCGACCGCGAGGCCGGGGGTGACGCCGTTCATGGTCTGCGGGTTGCCGGCCTTGCCGATGGCCGAGATCTTGCCGTTTTTGATGCCGATGTCGGCCTTGTAGATGCCGGTCCAGTCGACGATGAGCGCGTTGGTGATGACGGTGTCGGGCGATTCCGCGTCGAGTTGGACGGATGACTGTCCCATGCCGTCGCGGAACGATTTGCCGCCGCCGAACTTGAGTTCGTCGCCGTAGTGCGTGTAATCCCGTTCGACTTCGATGATGAGGTTCGTGTCGCCGAGTCGGACGCGGTCGCCGACGGTCGGTCCGAACATGCCCGCGTAATCCTTGCGCGTGATGATCTTGCTCATGGTTTCGCTCCCCCGCTCTCAGATTCCCAGGAATCCCTGCTCGTGCGCCTTGGCGAACGCGGCCTCACGCACCTGCGGATCGTCGAGTTGGCCTTCGACGAGCGCGCTGAAGCCGTGGATCTCGCGCGTGCCGCCGATGTCGATGAGACGCACGCGATGCGCCTCGCCCGGTTCGAATCGCACGGCGGTGCCGGCGGGGATGTCGAGTCGCTTGCCGTAGGCGGCCTTGCGGTCGAATTTGAGGTACTTGTTGACTTCGAAGAAGTGGAAGTGCGAGCCGATCTGGATGGGTCGGTCGGCGGTGTTGACCACGTCGAGTTCGATGGCGTCCTTGCCGTCGTTGATGGTCAGATCGCCGTCGGCGAGCAGGTATTCGCCGGGCACGAGCTTTTCGGTGGTTTCGATCGGGTTGTGGATGGAGACGAGTTTGGTGCCGTCGGGGAACGTGGCTTCGACTTCGACGACCTCGAGCATTTCGGCGACACCGTCCATCACGTCCTCGGGTTTGAGGAGCGTGCGGCCGTATTGCATGAGTTCGGCCACGGTGGCGCCTTCGCGCGCGCGTTCCACGCACTCGGAGGTGATCAGCGCGATCGCCTCCACGTAGTTGAGTTTCACGCCGCGCGACTTGCGGTCCTTGGCGAGCTGACCCGCCAGATACAGCATGAGTTTGTCGGTTTCCCGTGGAGTAAGTCTCATCAGGCCCCCATCGTCCTGCGCGGGCGGCCGTGTCGAGCCGCCCGCGCTGTGCCGGTTACGAATCGCCGCAATTCTACGGCCGCAATGAGAACGGAAGGTTTCCGTCCTAACGCGTCACACGCGCATGGCCTCCTTGGCGGCTTCGACCTGGTCGGGACCGCCTTCGCCGGCGGCGATGAAGCGGCCGGAGGCGAGCACGTAGTATTTGTCCGCGCGTTCGACGGCGAACTGCACCTTCTGCTCGACGAGCACCACGCCGATGCCCTTGTCCTCGGCCATTGTGCGGATGGCCTTCTGGATTTCGGCCACGATGTTCGGCTGGATGCCTTCGGTCGGCTCGTCGAGGATCATGAGCTTCGGCCGGGTGATCAGGGCGCGCGCGATGGCGAGCTGCTGGCGCTGGCCGCCGGAGAGCAGGCCCGCGCGGCGGCCGGCGAATTCCTTGAGGATCGGGAACATCGACACGGCCTCGTCGTAGCGCGCGGCCGCTTCGGAGCCGTAGCGGTCGGCGACCACGTGCAGGTTCTCGTCGACGGTCATCGTGCCGAACGACTGCTGGCCCTGCGGCACGAACGCCATGCCTTTGCGGATGCGCTGGTTCGGCGCGGCCTTGGTGATGTCCGCGCCGTCGAACGTGATCGAGCCGGACGTGACCGGCAGCAGGCCGAGGATCGACTTGAGCAGCGTGGTCTTGCCGGCGCCGTTGTTGCCGACGATGCTGACCCACTGGCCGGCCTCGACGTCGAAGCTGATGTCGTTGACGACGGTCACCTTGCCGTAGCCGGTGTTGAGATTCTTCACTTCAAGCATTGCCATGATCAGTTTTCGCCTCCGCCCAGGTAGATGCGCACGACTTCGTCGTTGTTCTGGATGTCTTCGACCGAGCCCTGGGCGAGGATCTCGCCCTGGTTGAGCACGGTGACGGAGTCGGCGAACTGGCGCATGAACTCCATGTCGTGTTCGACGATGATCACCGTGCGGTTCTTGCTGCATCGCTTGAGCAGTTCGCCGGTGGCCACGCGTTCGGCCGGGGTCATGCCGGCGACGGGCTCGTCGAGCAGCAGCAGGTGCGCGTCCTGCACGAGCAGCATGCCGATCTCGAGCCACTGCTTCTTGCCGTGCGGCAGGATGCCGGCCGGCTTGTACGCGTCTTCGGTCAGATTGCACACGTCCATCATGTATTCGATGTTCTGCGTCACGCCGCCCATCGGGCGGAACAGGTCGCGGCCCTTCTTGCGGAAGCCTTCGGCGAGCTGCAGGTTTTCGAGCACGGTCAGCTCTTCGACCACGGACGCGGTCTGGAACGTGCGTCCGACGCCGAGTTTGACGATGTCGTTCGGCTTTTTGCCGAGCAGCTGTTCGCCGCGGAACGTGGCCGATCCGCTGGCCGGCACGAGGCCGGTGATCGCGTCGATGATGGTCGTCTTGCCGGCGCCGTTCGGGCCGATCAGGAAGCGCAGGTCGCCGTGTTCGACGGTCAGGTCGAGGCTTTTGACGGCCACGAACCCGTCGAATTCGACGTGCAGGCCCTTGATTTCGAGATAGTCGTTCCACTGGCCGCCACGGTCGTCGAGCACGGCGAGCTGGTCGTGCAGCCGGGCGCGCTCCTCGACGATTTCGGCCTTCATCTGCGCGGCCTCGTCGCGCATGCGCTTGGCTTCGTCGCGCATCTGCACCATTTCGGCGCGCAGCTGCTCCAGGTCCTCCTTGGAGGCCGGAGTGGCCGGGGTTGAAGTCTTCGTCATGTTCTGCTCCTCACTCATTCGATCTCACGAACCCGCCCGTTCACGCCGTCGCCTTGGCGGCCGTACCGGCGGCGCCCTTCGCCGCATCGCCGTCTGCAGCCGCAGCCGCCGCGGCGACCGCGCCGACCGACTTGCCGCCGAGTCCGAGCTTGTCCTTGAGCCACGGCCACAGTCCCTTGAACTGGCCGAGTCCCATCGGCACGAACGCGATCACGAGGATGAAGATCAGGCCTTCGATGTACGTCCACGCGGACGGATACGCCTCCGAGAGCTGCGTTTCGGCGAAGCGCACGAGCAGCGTGCCGACGACCGGCCCGAGCAGGGTGGTGCGGCCGCCGATCACCACGCCGGCGAGCATGAGGATGGACGGGGTCACGCCGATGTCGGACGGCGAGATGATGCCGACGACCGGCACGAACATCGCGCCGCCGATGCCGGCGAACATCGCGGCGAGCGAGAACGCGAACACCTTGATCGACGCGGGGTTGTAGCCGAGGAACTTCATGCGGTTCTCCTGGTCGCGCACGCCGATGATCAGGTCGCCCATGAACGAGCGGCGGATCCACCACACGATGAGCACCATCGCGAGCGTGAGGAACGCGCAGATGTAGAAGATCATCTGCTTGTTCGCGTCGTCGGTCAGGTCGTAGCCGAAGAAGCCCTTGAAGTCGTTGAGGCCGTTCGTGCCGCCGGTGGTCTTGGACTGGCCGATGAGCAGCACGGAGAACGCGGCGACGAGCGCCTGCGAGAGGATTGCGAAGTACGCGCCGCGCACGCCGCGTCCGAACACGGCGAGGCCGAGCAGCGCGGCGATCGCGCCGGGGACCGCGGCCACGCCGATCACGGCGATCACCGGGTTGCGGAACAGCTCCCAGAAGCCCGGCACCGAGGTGATGCCGTACTGCGCCATGAAGTCCGGCACCTGGCCGGGGCCGATGTCGGCGAGCTTCATGTGGATGGCCATCACGTACGCGCCGAGGCCGAAGAACAGGCCCTGGCCGAGCGTCAGCATGCCGCCCTGGCCCCACGCCAGGCCGATGCCGACCGCGACCATCGCGTAGCACAGGTATTTCGAAAGCAGTCCGAGGTTGTATACGCTCATCACGGAGGGCGCGACGAGGATCAGCACGACCGCGATCGCGGTGCCGATCCACGGCTTGTATTTGGCGTAGAACTCGCCCGCGGAACCAGTCGGGAAACCAGTTGTCTTGCTTGCCATAATCGTCTCCAAACGTCTCTATCTGAACACGCGAGCGCGCGCTACGCGAGATTCCTCGAACGGATCGCGACCAGTCCCTGCGGCCTGAACTGCAGGAACACGACGACGATCAGGAACACGGCGACCTGTCCGATCGACGCGGACGTCGGCAGTTCGATCGACGACTGGGCGAGGCCGAGCACGAACGACGCGATCACCGCGCCCTTGAGCTGGCCGACGCCGCCGGCGACGACCACGAGGAACGCCTGCACGATGAACGTGGTGCCGAAGTTGAAGCTGATCGAGTTGAGCAGGCTCAGCGCCACGCCCGCGATGCCGGCGATGCCGGAGCCGAGGAAGAACGTGACGTGGTCGACCGTGCGGGTCGAGATGCCGGAAACTTCGGCCAGGTCGCGGTTTTCGGAGGTCGCGCGGATCTGACGGCCGAGCGGGGTGAGCTTGAGGATCGCGTACAGCGCGGCCACGCAGGCGATCGACAGCAGGAAGATGAACAGTCGGCCGGCGGAGAAGCTGTAGCCGAACACGGTCACCGGGTTGGTGAGCGCCTCCGGGGCGGACGCGTAGACCGGAGTCGCGCCGAAGATGTCGCGGGCGAGCTGCTGGAGCACCAGCGATACGCCGAACGTGACGAGCAGCGTGTCGAGCGGACGCGTGCGCATGCGTTCGAGCAGCGCGACGTCAAGCAGCAGTCCGAGCAGTCCGGAGACCGCGAATCCGACGACGAGCGCGACGATCAGCGCGACGGTCTTGTTGCCGATGAGCGTGCTCATCACGTACGCGGTGTACGCGCCGGCCATCATGAACTCGCCGTGCGCGTTGTTGATCACGCCCATCTGGCCGAACGTCAGCGACAGGCCGAGCGCGGCGAGCAGCAGGATCGAGCCGTTTGACAGGCCCGCCACGATCTGCGGGAATATCATATCCATGATTCAGGTCCTTCTTTCTCGTCAGTTCTCGCTCGAGTCGGTGCTCGAGTCGCTCGCGCTCAGGCTCTTCGCCCAGTCGTAGGTCTTCAGGTACGGGTCCGGCTTGATCGGGCCGTCGGACTGCCAGACGGTGTGGATGAGCTTGTCGTCGCCGATCTCGCCGATGTACGAGGTCTTGTAGATGTGGTGGTTCTCGCCGTCGACCGTGACCTTGCCTTCCGGAGCGTCGAACGTGACGCCGTCGGCCGCGGCCTTGACCTTGTCCACGTCGAACGACTTGGCCTTCTCGACCATGCCCTTCCACAGGTAGACGGACGTGTACGCGGATTCCATCGGGTCGGAGGTCGGGCGGTTCTCGCCGTACTTGGCCTTGAAGTCCTTGACGAACTTCTCGTTTTCGGGGCTGTCGAGCGTCTGGTAGTAGTTCCACGCGGTCAGCTGGCCCTTGACGTTGTCCACGCCGATCGCGGAGACCTCCTCCTCGGCGATGGACATGGAGATCACCGGAACCGTGTCGGCCTTGAGTCCGGAGGCCTTGTATTCCTTGAAGAACGCGACGTTGGAATCGCCGTTCAACGTGTTGACGACCGCGTCCGCGCCGGAGAACTTGAGCTTGTTGACGATGGTGGTGAAGTCGGTGGAGCCCATCGGCGTGTATTCCTCGCCGACGACCTCCATGCCGTTGCCTTCGGCGTACGCCTTGACCACGCGGTTCGCGGTCTGCGGGAACACGTAGTCGGAGCCGACCAAGAACAGCTTCTTATAGCCCTTCTCCTTGAGATAGTCGAGCGCGGGCACGATCTGCTGGTTCGGGGCGGCGCCCGAGTAGAAGATGTTCGGGCTGGATTCCATGCCCTCATACTGCAGCGGGTAGAACAGCAGCGCGTTGTCGGCCTCGAACACGGGCAGCATGGCCTTGCGCGAGGAGGACGTCCAGCCGCCGAACACCGCGGCCACGCACTCCTTTTCGATCAGGGTCTTGGCTTTTTCGGCGAACACGGCCGGCTCTGACTTGCCGTCCTGCTGGACGACCTTGAGCTGCTTGCCGAGCACGCCGCCGTTCGCGTTGATCTCGTCGACGGCCATGTGCAGCGAGTCGCTGACGGTCTGTTCGGAGATCGCCATCGTGCCGGACAGCGAGTTGACGAAGCCGATCTTGATCGTGTCGCCGGACGTGTCCACGCACGACGTCGACTTCGTGCTGGCCGCGGTCGTGCTGTTCGCGTCCAGCGCCTCCTTTTCGGCGACGGTGCGTCCCCAGCCGCAGCCGCTGGTCGACAGCACCGCGGCGGCCGCGCACAGCAGCGCGATCACGCGCGCCTTGGACCGCGCCTTGAATGATATGGCCATACGTTCTCTTCCTCTCGCGCAAGACCTGTGTGTTAGCGAAAGCAAGAATGACAGCGGATGGTTGATTTTCGGTTGCCCGTTTGTTTCGTTCGCGTCTCGATCGTGACGAACACGTTACGCGGTGCGTCCGCGGCGGCGGGCCGCGGCGGCCGGCGATGATCGGCGACGGTCGGTCGGCTTGCGACGGCGGGAGCGACGAATTGCTGGAACTTGAGTCTGCATGGCTCAAGTTTTTCACTGTGGGTAAAACTTGGGAATGCGAACCGGGAATTGCCTATTGTGTGGGGTGAAAGGACAAGGCAGGAGCTCCGAGAGGGGTTCCGGGAACGGCCACGATAGCCGGCCGGCATCCTGAAGCGACAAGGGTCGCGGCGGGATGCGGGGCCGGCGAGCCAAACCGTTCCACTCCATGCATTGATGTGTAAGGAGTACCGATTATGGCAATGTTTCCGGCTTTGATGAATGACACGATGTTCTCTGATCTGTTCGATGATCCGTTCTTCGAGGGTTGGCGCAACACGGACAACGGTTCGGCCGCCGCGGCCATGCCGACGAACATGATGTCGACGGATGTGCGTGAGAAGGACAACTGCTACGACGTGGACATCGATATGCCGGGCTTTGACAAGAACGACATCGCGCTTGAGCTGAACAACGGTTATCTGACCGTGTCGGCCCACAAGGACGAGGATTCCGGCGACAAGGACAAGAACGGCAAGTGGCTGCGTCGCGAACGCTACATGGGCAGCTGCTCTCGTAGCTTCTATGTCGGCGACGACGTCAAGGAGTCCGACATCCACGCTTCGTACAAGAACGGCACGCTGTGCATCGAGGTTCCGAAGATGCAGGCCCAGCCGCAGGTCGAGGCCAAGCACCAGATCGCGATTGAGGGCTGATATGCGTTCCGTCGCCTGACGGATATTGCCCGCGTCAACATACGCGGAGTCCGTTAGGCGACGAGGAAACACAGCCAAGCCTTATATATGGAAGGCCCGGACGGTCATCATCAACCGCCCGGGCCTTCCGTCGTCTCAGCCAACTCTTCGCATCATGCATATATGGGTTCATTACCAGCGTGCCCCGTAGTCTCGGAATCGCGCTTCGCGCGATGCTGTGCTGTTTGGCGGCGGCCTGCGCCGCCGCATGTGGCATCCTTACGTGGTGAAGCTGACAGCAACTGAAGTGACCAACGGCAGCGATGCGGGCGGAGCCTCGGCCCCCTCACTGAGGGGACATCGCCGTGAAGCAAACGCCGGAGGCGTTTGTAGGCGATGTGCGAGCCGACAGGCGAGCCGGCAAAGCGCGGGCGAAGCCCGTCCATAATTGCAGGACCTGTCACGCGAAGCGTGACTGGGGGAGCTCCGCGGCCACAGGCCGCCAGCAAGCAGCATCGCGCGAAGCGCGATTCCGAACCATTACCCGCGAAGCCAACTCCGCCACCGGCTCACCGCGATCCCGACCGGCCGTTCGTAGTAGGCTGGGAATCATGGAACTCACTGTTTTGAATCATAA